>NZ_JCANQV010000020.1:0-35223 GCF_059553635.1 Candidatus Streptomyces philanthi | reverse complement strand
GCGGCTCGACGCGCACGGTGTGGTGGGCGCGGTGCGGACGGTCACCGCGGACCCGGTGGTCGGCAAGCTGCCGACGCACGGCTGGCGCACCGCCTTCCGGGTCGGCGCGGACGGCCGGGTGACCGGCGGCAGCGGGCAGCTCGGGCAGCCGGTCGCGGGCGCGTCGTACCCGGTGCTGGACGCGGACGAGACGCTGTCGCGGCTCGACGCGCACGGCGGGCGCAAGCACCCCGGCTGTGTCTCGCCGCGTACGGAGCGGGACACGCCGCCCGCGGGGAAGGACACGGCCCCGATCGCGCCGTGCGAGCCCGCCCCGGGGAAGGCGCAGCGGCCGGCCGAGGTGACAGGCGCGGTCTTCGGCCTGTCGGCGCAGTACGCGGACGGCGGGCCGGTGCTGGTGCCGTCGTGGCTGTTCACAGTGCGGCAGGCGGGTGCGGGTGACGGTACGTCGACGGTGGCGGAGCCCGCGGTGCGGCCGGAGTACCTGAAGCGGCCGGGCGCCTCCCCCTCGGGCCACCCGGGCACGGTGGCGCTGGAGTCGTACGACGTCTCCGGTGACGGGAAGAAGCTGACGCTGCACTTCTGGGGCGGGGTGTGCAGTGTCTACACGGCGCGGGCCGAGGAGTCGGGGACGGCGGTGCGGGCCGAGGTGACCGCGAAGGACAAGCGGCCGGGCCAGATCTGCGTCAAGATCGCCAAGAAGTTCTCCCGGACGGTGACGCTGGAGCGGCCGCTGGACGGCCGGAAGGTGTTCGACGCGTCGAGCGGCGCGGCGCTGGCGCCCCGGTAGCGGCGCGGACAGCGCGAAGGCGGCGCTCCCCCGTGCGGGGTGCGCCGCCTTTCGCCGGGCGTTCCGGCGGCCGCCGGGCGGTGGACTCAGCTGAAGGAGTCGCCGCAGGCGCAGGAGCCGGTGGCGTTGGGGTTGTCGATCGTGAAGCCCTGCTTCTCGATGGTGTCGACGAAGTCGATGGAGGCACCGCCCAGGTAGGGGGCGCTCATCCGGTCGGTGACGACCTTGACGCCGTCGAAGTCCTTGACGACATCACCGTCGAGCGAGCGCTCGTCGAAGAAGAGCTGGTAGCGCAGCCCGGAGCAGCCGCCGGGCTGCACGGCCACCCGCAGCGCGAGGTCGTCGCGGCCCTCCTGCTCCAGCAGGCTCTTGACCTTCGACGCGGCCGCGTCGGTCAGGATGATGCCCTCACTGACGGTGGTCTCTTCCTGAACGCTCATCTACATCTCCCGGGTTGTACGGACCGCTTGCCCTCGGCTGCAACCGACGGGGCCCCGGATTCATTCCGGGTGGGCTCAGTTCGCTGGGCTCTTTTTCCGCGGGCCGCCGGGAGATCTCCGGGAGGCCCGCTCCTTCATGCTCGCACACCCGTGTACGGGTGGCGCCGACGCCCGGGTTCCGGCGTCTAGGATCCGCCTGCCCGTGAGCACTGAGTGCTGCGGGAACGCCAGAATCCACGCCCAGCGAGCAGTGCGGATGCCGACGCTCAGTGAGCAATTTTGTTACTCCCACTCATCAGCATGATGACTGTCTGTAGCCATCAACAGAGCGACGACGTGAATCCTGCCCCTACGACGTCGCCATGTCCATCGATGCGCTGAAGTACGCAGCCGAGCGCTGGACGACCGCGACGGAAGCCCTGCGGACCTGCGGCCTGGCGAGCGTCGCGTACGTACTGACCGGTCGGCACCCTGGCTGACTGCAGCACCGACGACCCACGATTTCCCAACATCGACTGGCCCGCCGCGCCGCGCCAAGCTGGCTTCACCGACGTCCGCTGTACCGCTCGGACGACCTGGTGCGTCTCCTGCTGGCAGATCTCCGTACAGCGTCGCAGCTGGGCGATCTGCGCCACGTTGGCGAGTTCATGTCGTGCCGACAGTTCATCGTCTTGGCTACAAGCTCAGGCAGGCTGCGCGCCTGTCTCTGGTAGGCGCGACTCGGCCGAGTCCTGGTGACGGGCGTGGGCGGCGGTCGCGTAACGGACTTGTCAACCAGGACAACAGGTGACCTTCCCCTCGCAGCGTATACAGGCGGCAGTTCACGTCGCGGGCACTGCAGCGGGCGGATTACATAGTCAGAAGCGGATACCGAGCCGTCTCGGTGACCGGAACCCGCGTCCAGCCATACCGTCGGTGTCCAGTGTGAATGCCGATGATCCCATCGAGGTGGTCACCGTCAGCAGTTCGGCGAGGAGTTCCCGCGACTCCGCGGCGGCGAGGTGACGCCCGAGACAGGTGTGCGGACCGGTGCCCATGGCCAGGCTCGGCACCGGCTCACGCCAAACGTCGAACTGGTCTGCGCGACCCCATCGGGTCTCGTCCCGGTTGGCCGACGCGAGGTTGACGCAAACCAGCTCACCAGGCCTAACCGCTTGGCCGGATATCTCCGTCTCAGCCGTGCACCGGCGCAGGACCCAGGTCAGTGGGCACTCCCACCGCCAGCACTCTTCAATGACGGCAGGGACCCGGGACCCGTCCGCACGCAGCAACTCCAATACTGACCGATCGGTGAGAACTGCGTACATCAGGGTGGCGAGCGAACGGAACGGGGGTTCCGTACCAGTGGAGAGCAACAGCCGCACTGCGGGCACAAGCTCCGGGCCGGTTCCGATCACCCGATTGTTCGAGCGCAGAAGCAGGCCCACGAGGCTGTCGGGCGCCCACGCCGACGGCGTGTCGAGCCATTCCCGAACGGCCGCGCCGACCTTACTGTCGGCATCGTCGAGCAGCCCGACCGCCCATGTGTAGAGGGTGCCGATCCGCGTTCCTGGCGGGAACCCCAGCATGCGCGCGATCGTCGTCAATGCCACCGGGAAGGCCACGTCGCGGACCAGATCGCCGTTTCCCCGCGTAATCACGGACCGAAGGCTCGACTCGACGGCTGAGGGGTCCTGGCCCTGACGCGCCAGGACCGCCCGCCGGTTAAAACCACTTTGGAGGATGTTCCTCCAGGTTCTGTGCTCCTGGCCGTCCATCTGAAGGAATGACCTGCCGATCACCCGGCCCATGCTGTCGTCGTAAGCGGATGACGAGAAGGTGTCCTCGTCTCGGAGCACGCGCTCAGCGGCCGAAAAGGACACCACATGCCAGGCAGGGGTGAATGTCACGCCGGGCGTCTCCGTACCAGTGAGCACCTGTTCCAGAGTCGACCGGTGCACCTGGCCCCGGCGGCGCAGTGCCGCGAACTCGGCATGGGAGTCGGTGGCCCTGGGCTCCGCTTGGTCGGCGTCAAAGGCGCTGACCAGTTCGTACGCAGCGGAGATGTCCTCCTCGACGCCCTCCGGGCCCGCGTCGAGGAGGGGAGGCAAGGCTGTCATGACGCGTCGCGATCCCCTCGGTCGGCTTCCGCGGGAGCGCGGTCGGTGTCCTCACAGAGTTCCCGCACCGCGGTGCACAGATCTCTCTCCGCTGGAAGCCGAAGTCGATTGCCCACCGGTGAGGCCAGCTTCTGCTTCGGAGTGTGGATCTCGAAGCCCAGGCTCTCCAAGAACGCCAGGCCGGGCGTCCAGTCCTCCGGGCAGGTGGCGATCACGCGCGGCAGCCCTCGGGCTGCTGCCTTCTTGAGCAGTTGCTGTGCCGCACGGGTGCCGATGCCTTCGCGACGCATCTCCGGGACGAGGACGAACAAGCCCACCGAGCAGGTAGAGGCATCAGGATGACCCTCGACAGCGTCGACCACTCCGACTACCGTCGCGCCGTCGCACAGCACCAGAAGGCGCTTCTGCTCGAAGCCCGCACCGTCCGGGAGCGCGTAGTACAGGCTCTGCACATCCGCGGGCAGAGCGGGCGAGCCCGTCGCGGCGACAAAGTAGTCGTCGCAGGCTTCCAGCACCCGAGTTACGCCGACCTCGTCTTCCGGTCGCATGGAGCGCACCGTGAACGGGTGCGGTCCCGCGACCTGGATCTGCTCCAATTCCTACACCGCCTGTCCATGCATCAGGTACGTCGGTCCCGGCTGTCCAGCGCCGTCCGGGCAACGGTACAGAAACCCGTACCGCACCAGAGCGTCGGTAACGGCCTCTTCCGACTCGTGTGCCTCGCCACTTGCCCAGCGATGCCATGTCTCAATCGCCGCGCCACGGAGCCGGATTGTCACACCGGTGATGGGGTTGGCCGCATAGTGCGTGTCGTCGCGGCTCTCTACTCCGATCCCGATCTCGGCGCGGAGCTGGCCGACGGGCGGCTCGGCCTGCCGTCGTGAGGGCACCAAGAAACCGTGCCGAACCAGCAGTGCCGCAGTGTCGCCGGGGTCAGCGCCCAGGTAGTGGCACTCGTGGCCAGCCAACCACCCCTCCAGGTCGCACCACGTCATGCCGTCCAGCTCCCGCCAGTCCGCGTCCTTCCAGTTGAGCTGGAGGAACCTGTCATCGGCGGGGTTGTAGAGCGCCATCGCGGGCTCGGTGTCCGCCTCCGTCGCGGGCCAGGGAACCCGGGTGAACGCGACCCCTGGGGCAATGTCTAGACGAGCGTGCGGTTCCGGCGGAGGCCAGTCGAACAGTGGGACCGCGGGTGTCTCGGGCAGCGGAGCCCGTACGCAGGCGCGCAGGAAGGTGAACTCCTCGATTTCCCGAGACATCGCATCGCGCTTGGCGCGGAACCAGACGGCGGTGTCACTGCTGGAGCCGGCGGCGTCCTCGGCGACTTTCAAACTGTCCTGCTGGGACATTCCCGACTCGACGGTGTAGTTCCGCTGCAGACTCAAGTCATCGTGCGGGCTGGGCGGTTCGAGGCAGATTCCGTACGCCTCCGGATGGGTGCCGATCGGAGAGTGCACGTCGAGGACGAAGGGCGAGCCACCCCACGTCGTGTGCGTAACCTCATAGGTCTCCACAGACAGACGTCGTACAGCTTCCGCGAAGGCCACCGTCTGTGCCGCCTCTTCCGTCGTCTCACCTGGGAAGCCGTGGATGACGAATAGGTGGATCGGCAGTCCAGCCTTGAGCATCGCCTCGATGTTCTCGCAAGCGTCATCGATTCTCGTCCCCTTACGCATGAGGTCGAGGACACGCTGACTCGCCGACTCCAGGCCGAAGTTCATGCGGCGACAGCCGGAAGCGTGGAGGAGTCCGGCGAGTTCGTCGTCGAGGCCCCTCGCGAACCGGGTCTCTCCGTACCAATAGACGCCGGTCGAGGTCTCCACGAGTGCCTCACCGACGTTCTTCAACGTGCGCAGGCTCATGATCTCGTCAACAAACATGAAGAAAGCCGAGTCATGTTCCGACTGCAGTTCCCGGATCTCATTCGCCACCGCGGCGGCGGGACGCTGCCGGAAGGAGTTGCTGGCGAAGGGAATCGAGCAGAACGCGCAGTCCCAGGGACAACTCCGGGAGGCGAAGACGGGCAGGATTGGCCCCGGGGCGAGATACTTGTCCAACGGCAGGGCCCCGTACGCGGGCTTCGCCGCCGCCGAGATGTCGACGCTCTGTCGCGGTGTCCGCAGCAAGATGCCGTTGTCGTCCCATACGGCGCCCGGTATCTCCTCGCGGAAGTCGGTGACAGTGTGCTCGCGCCCGCCGAGCCCGTCGACGACGGTCGCGAGCGCCCCCTCGCCTTCTCCTGTCACCACGGTGTCGACATAGTCGAACAGTGGATGGCGGTGCTGCCAGCGGTCTACCAGCCGTGTCGCGAAGTTCCCGCCGAGCACGACGTGCACGTCCGGTCGCAACTCACGGAGCATGCCGAGGAAGGTGATCCCAGCGATCAGTTGCGTGTCGGCGGACATGCTCACCCCAACGACTCCGACGGACGGGTCGAGGAAGAGGTCGCGATCGAGCATACGGTCGAAGGCCCAGCGGTAGGGGTTGCCCTCCGGGTCTGTGCTAGCCCTGAGTACCTGGGTCGTCGACTCGGCCGAGTACATCGAGGTGTTCGATACCAAGTCGAAGTCGCTTGCGGCGAACGCTCCTGAGATCAGCCATAGTGCGTCGCGTAGAGCGCGACGGGCGAAGTGGAACCCCTCAGGGTCGTGCAACGTGTTCAGTGAACGCAGGCGTGCTTTCGCCTCCTCGATGTGGGCGATCGCAGCCGGCGCGACCAGGAGTGCGCGCTGACGCGCCCATTCGTCCTCCAGGTCGACCGCCTGGCGCGCCATCACCTTGTCCCTGAGTTCCTTCAGAGCCGCCGCTGACAGCATCCAGTCGATGCACTCGATGCTCAGGTCGTAGGCAACGGCCTCGTACCCGCGAGCACGAAGATCTCCCAAGAGCAGGGGTACGGCCAGATGCGGCGCATACGCGTTCCACAGGGGCGGGTTCACGAGGACAGTTTTCTTCCCCATCGATCCTCCTGGTGGGATCGGCACCCAGGCGTGGCCTGGGTGCCGATTGAGGTGACGCTGGCCGGCCTTGTTACTGTTCGCTCTCCGCCTGCGTTTCCGGAGTCGCGCTGGACGTATCCGAGCGCTTCGCCTTCATCGACGGCAGCAGGGCGTACTGCGCACCGGTACGCACCTCCGGCTGCACCACCTCGACAGCGGGGCCTTCACCGGCGTCGGTGGCCGCGGCCATGAGCTGCTCGAGGTTCGTCTTCTTCCTGGACATAACTTCACCTCCTCTCTGTCAAGGCGACAGATCGGCTATGTGGTGGTAACCAGCCCACCTTCGAGAAGTTGGGCCATAGCCGACTCGAACGCCTCCTGAAGTTCCGGTTCACTGATCCGGCCCTTGTTGAGCTGCTCGAACGTGGCGTAGATCTGCGAACCGGAAGACCCGTCGCACAGCTCGACGACCACCCATGCCACTGGATTCAGGTAGTGGATGGCGGGTTTGTCCGGGGTATAGGCAAGCATGCAGTTCCACTCCGGAATCGGGCGGAACTTGACAGAAAGGCTCTGCTCATAGGAGTCGGCTCGTTGCCGGTACGGCGGGTTGTACACGTCGTTCTTCGAGGCCGCCAGGGAGCTGTGAGACATCGATCCCTCCATTCGTTTCGGAGCAAAACGGGTCCGGGGCGTCCCAGCGGCCGGTGAAGGCGAAAGCGGTGGACCTGCATCCTCCGGAGGACCCCTGCGTCTCCTCGCAGGCGTCGCATCCTCCGTCCACGTGGCCGGCGCGGTTGCGCACGTAGACCGGGTTATTCCAGGTGTCCATCCAGCTGACTTCCCGGACGTTGCCGTAGTCGGTGTAGTCCCGTAGGTAGGCGCAGCCGACGGACCTACCGGTCGCGTCGACGCCGGCGTTCTGCCAGCAGCAATTGCCGTCCTTGGGGTGCCAGGAGGTCATCAGGTGCACCGAGTCGGGCACCCGCAGCGCCGCCAGTGCGGCCATCTGTTCGGGCAGGCGGAGCGCCAGGTCCTTCCAGTGGGTACGTGCCCGCCCCAGGGGGTAAAGACGCAGGACACCCACGCGTGGAACGGCCAAGTCGGCGGCCATGTCGAGCACCTGCTGCAACTCGCCCACGTTGCGCCGGGTCATGATGATCAGGAGCGACACGGGAAGTCCGGCCGCCTGGGCGTTCTTCAGCCCTTCGATAGTCTTCTCGAAGCTGCCGGGGACCTGGACATGCCAGTCGTGGGTGGGTGGCGTCGCGCCGAGGACGTCCACATACACCTCGCCGACCCCGATCTCCTTCAGGCGGGTCGCCGCGGCGCGCGTCAGCAAAGTCGCGTTGGTCCGGACGCGTGTCATCACATGCGGGGTCAGCTCGGCGAGGACGTCGAAGACGTCGGGGCGGTTGAGGGGTTCGCCTCCCTCTACGAAGAGCTCGATCACCCCGGAGTCGGACATTTCTCGGATGAGTGCCGCGTACTCGGCACGGAGCAGTTCGTCGGACCGAGGCTGGGCACCGCAGTCTCCGTAGCACTGACGGCATTTCAAGTTGCAGGACTGGGTGACTTGCAGCCAACTTTTGAGGGGCTCATTGAGCACGAGTTCCATGGGGCTCCGTCCTGGTCAGTACCCTGGCCGCCTGCGCTGTGTGGTTCTCGCTCGCTGCAGGGCAGCGAGCGCGGTCAGCAGTGCGGTGAGGGAACAGCTCGCCGGCGGCCTCAGCGGGATGCGATGAGGCCACGGCGGCGGGGGGTGTCGAGACCCTCGTCCACATACCGCGGCGAGTATCAGTGCCGGTGACGAGGAAAGTGGGGAAGACTTGCCCGAACAGGGAAGCTGTCGGCAAGCCCCGCCTGGAACGGCCCTGCCACGCACCTGGATCGGTCATGACGGCACCCGCACACCGGCGTGGGGATGCCGGGTAGCTCTCTGCTGGTGGACCTCGGTCAACCACCGCAGGAAGCCGATTCCGGCCGCTCCGAGAGAGCCTTCCGCGTGCTGAGCGACCTTGTCCAACAGGCTGGAGGCCCGGAATGTGGTGGTCTCCGCGGACTGCTCCAGGCCCGGGTCGGGGCAGTCGCGAGCGCGCTTCTCGAACCAGGCGGAGAGGTGCACGTAGACGTGGGCGGCCGCGAGTGCCCGGTCAACGGGCCAGCGTGGGACCTCCGAGTGGCGATGCCACTCCGGTGCCACAGTGGGTGCAGTGGCCGTGTCGTAGGTGGGGTTGAAGATCGAACGGGTCAGCTGCAGATCGTAGAGCCTGAGGTGCACAAACTCGTGCACCAGGGCTTCCGCCAGCCGCTCGGGGGTTCGCATACAGCGCACGGCGACGAACGCCGTGCCAGGGATCTCGCGCGTAGACGCGCTGTCGAAGGCGTTCGGGCCGTCGACGGCGACGACGTAGCGGGCGTGCCTGAGCAGGCCACCGCACAGTTCCGGCGCCGTGGCGCGAATCAGCTCCAACGCATCCCGAGCGACCTTGGCATGCTTGGTGGTGAAGCCGGTCAGGAAGTCGGCGTCTTCACCGGCGCTGAGGTGGCGGCGGAATAGCTCGGAGAGCTCCTGGTGGCGGGGGCCTGGTAGGGCCGGGTCCGCAAGGAGGTCCACGCGGTCACCGCATAACTCGATCGCATGCCGGACTCCTGCGCGCTCCGCCTCAATGGCGAGACCCGCATCGCCCCTGGACTCGAGCAGGCTCGCGAGCTCGACTAGCTCCCCTTTGCAGGCGGCGGTGTCGCGGATCTTCTGCACAGCTTGGTCCAGTCTGTGCCGGACCGTCGGTTCGAAGGCGGTGTCGGGTGTAATCCGGTGGCCGTCTGGACCCGCCGGCCACAGTTCGGGCGCAACGCATTCAAGGAGGAAGTCGTAGGTCTCATAAACCCGGCTGAGGGTACTGGCAGCAGCGGCGAAGACGGGGTGCCTTGCCAGTGCCACAACCCTGGACTCTTGCATACCTTCGTCCCCGTAGAGGTGTGTCCGGCCCCTCCCCGTCTCGCCTGTGGTACACAGCGAGAGTGGAGGGTTGACTCGTGTCAAGAGGGGTAAACGATGGACGCCTTGGTTTCTCAGGCGTGGCTTGCGTGTTGTTCAAGCTTCCAAGAGATGGGTGGGGCGTCAACCTCGTGTGGCGGCTGGGACGACAAATTCGGCAAGGGGCAGCGGGGGCGTGAAGTTCCCTGTGTTCAACCAGCAGATGGCCTCTACATTGGGCGTTGGTGCGGTAGCGGTGCCTGAGAGCCTCGACTGCTTGGCGCCCGTCTCGCCCACATTGACGAAAAGAGACCGCTGTCTGACATGAGGTTTACTTCCGAATCGTCGCCCTCGCCCGTCGACCCTCGGGTAGTGGCCCTGCGTCGGTTGGTCACCGCCAACACGCTCAGTTCGGTGGGGGACGGGGCTCGGTTCGCCGCGTTGCCTCTGCTGGCGGCGGCGGTCACAGGCGACGTGTTCTGGGTCTCCGTGGTCGCGGCCGCAGGCCGAGCGGCCTGGTTGCTCGCCCCGGTCATCGGCACCCTGGTGGACCGCATGCCCAAGCGTCGGCCCATGGTCGGCGCGGACTTGGCGCGTTGCGCGACGCTGGCCCTGCTGTTTGTGCTGGTGGCGACAGGGTGGGTTCCGGTGGCGGTGCTGGTGGTGTTGGCATTCGTCTCGGGCGTCGCCGAGGTGTTCTTCGACAGCGCGGCCCAGGCTGTTGTGCCGTCGCTGGCCGAAGACCAGGAGTTGGAGCGGACGAACGCCCGAGTTATCGCCGCGCAGATCACCGGAACGGGCTTCGTGGGTCCGCCCGTAGGCGCGGCACTGTGGGCGGTGTGGCATCCGCTGCCGTTCCTTCTGGACGCGGCGACGTTCCTCTCTTCGGCACTGCTGCTCTGGGGCCTGCCCGAGCGTGCCACGGACGCATGGTCGGAGGAGAGCGAGCGGGCGGCCCGGGGAATCGGAAGCGTGCTCCGCGGCACCTGGGCGGGACTACGTCTGTTGGGGCGTCATCGGGTCTTCCGCCGGCTCATGGTGGTGATCGCGGTGCTGGGCGTAGGCCAGCAGGCGGTCTATGCGATCCTCGTGGTGTACGTCGAGCAGCGGCTCGGCCTGCCGTCCTATGGGTACAGCCTGATGCTCGTGGCGGCGGCCGTCGGCAGCTTGGCCGGAGCCAGGACAGCGGCCTGGACCGCACAGCGGCTGGGTTCCGGGCGCAGCCTGGTGGTGTCTGTGGCTATATCTGGGGTCAGCTATCTAGTCGTCGCCGTGGTGCCCTGGTGGCCGCTGGTCGCGCTCATGCTGGCACTGAACAGCGCTGGTGTCGTGCTGTGGAACGTGTGCACGGTGTCGCTCCGGCAGCGGCTCGCCCCGCCGGACATGCTGGGCCGGGTCACCAGCGGCTATCGCCTCGCTGCTTGGGGGGCCATGCCCCTGGGCGCGACATTGGGCGGCGTACTGGCGAAGCGCACGGGTCTCGACACCCCGTGGACACTGGCAGGGGTGCTTCTCCTGGCCTGCCTTCCGCTCTTGCGCGGAGTGCACTCCGCGCCGCCAAGGCCCGTAGATGAGCCAGCCGACGTACCCCCATGTCAGGCCCCAACTAGACGTGACGTCCACCACAGGTGGCAGCTGGGAAAGGGACATGATGGCTCGTCGTAACGAGACGCGCAGCAGAGATTCAGCCCTGGCGTAAAACGACACGGCCTGCGGGGACACAGTCTCTGCCGATACAACGTTGGCGTGGGGGTGCGGTCAATGGCCTTGACCCCCTGCATCGTCCTCGATCTCCCTGAGACCTTTGCCGCCGACGATGGTGCTGTTGCGTGTTGTGGCGAAAATGCTCGGGTGATCGGGAATCTGTGCAAGCACGGGAGTCGGTGGAGGGCCGTGGGAGACATGGTGACGGCCCGAATGACGGGTGACGGTGGCCGGGTGGTCGGTCCCGACCGCCGATGACATCCGGCACCTGGTACTCAGGGGTGATCATGCCAGGACCGCTCGGCTTCGTCCGCGATGTGCAGGACCTGCTGCGCTTCTCGCAGGAATGCGTGCCCACGGGGCGTGGGGGCGAGGGGGCGGGTGTCGCGGTCGATGATGCGGAAGCCGGCCCTGCGCTCGATCGCTCGGATGCGGGCGGCGAGGGTGGTGTGCCTGCCGCCGTAGAAGCTGTCGGCGGCCGCGGGAATGCTGTCGTGGCCTGCGACCTGGACGATGGTGCGCAGCCGGTCCAGGGCTTCGCGGCCGTCGGTGACCGCCTCCATCACTGGCGAGAGCTGCGCGGGGAGGTCGAGGTGGCCGAGGCCGTTGTAGCCGCCTGGCGGGTGGACGGTGATGCCGCACCGGCGGGCCTTCTGCGACAGGCCCCAGGTGCTCATGCCGCATTCGCGTGCCAGTTCACTTAAAGGGCGCCGCTTTTCGACATGTTCTCGGTGCAGCCAGGTGCGCAGGAAGTCGGGCGGTTCGGTTTCCCGGCGCAGGGTTCGGAGCGGGATGTTGTCAAGGGCGAGAAGGGCGCGGACCGTGGTGGCCGCGCACTTGGCCATGCCGGCGATCTCCACTGTGGTTTTGCGTTCGCTGACGTACAGCTCACGCAGCCGGCGCGGCGCGAGTACCGCGGCGCGGGTGGCGGGGTCTGGTGCGCGGATCTTGCCCAGGAGCTGGTCCGGCGGGCCGGTGACGGTGTCGTCGATCTCGAAGTAGAGGCGGAGGTGCTCTGCGGTCATCCCGGTGGCCTCGGTGACCGAGTCAATCGTGTCGCTTTCGCTGAGGGCGGCACGGAGCGCGGTGGCGTCGACCTGTTCGGGTGCGATGCCCGGCCAGTCGATGTCGCGGACCCAGTGAGCGGGGGGCTCCCAGGTCACCGGCTCGTCGATGCCGTGGGCCGCCAGGTTCAGTTCTGCCTGCTCGTACAGAAAGGCGCGCAGCGGCAGCGGGGCGCGGAAGCGGAATTCGGTGCAGCTCCAAGCGAAGCGGGTCGCTGCTCCCTGTGGCGGGGGCGGGCTGTGCCCGGTCAGCAATAGCAGCAGGTACCAGCGCATGACCTGCTGGCGGTGCTCGCCGCCGGCCAGCCAGCCGTGCTGGAGGATCAGGCGCCGGTAGGCTCCAGGGTTCAGCTGGACGGTGGTCTCGGTGAACGTGGCGCGTCGGCGGGCGTAGTCGATGGGTGAGCCGTGTTCGTCGAGCGCGCGGGCGAGCTGGGCGAGCGTGGAGGCCAGTGGGGTGAGGTCCTGGTCGCGGTACACGCGCTGCTCGACGCTTTCGCGGTCGCGGGCGCCGCGGAGGTTTCCCAGCAGCGGGGCGGCGCGTACATACGGCAGGTCGGCTGGCCCGCCCGGGACGAGGAGGAGGCCGGAGCAGCCATGGCGGAACGCGTCGACACGGACGACGCGGCCTCGCGGTCGCAGACGGTCCACAGGCAGCAGGCGCAGGGCCCATCCGGGCCAGAGCATCGCGGGAATCATGGTGGCCCGTCGGCGGATGTCCTCTTTGCTGCGGTCTGGTAGTCGGGGGGTGGGCGTTGCGCTGGCGTAGCGGAGCCGATTGTGCAGGAGCGTGTGCGGATCGTGGTGGGACATCATGCGGGCGAACACTTCCGGTCCGCTGTCGCGCCAACGCCGGGCCAATTGCCCGAGGTTGAGTTCGCGCGCGGCCGACGGGTGGTCCGACTGCACGATCCATTCGAAAAGCCGTTGGTACTCGGGGTGTCCGCCGCGAAGCGCCACGTGGGCCAGGGCCGTGCCCGCGGCGATGTGAGGGGTCTTGAGGCTGGCAGCATCCTCACGTCGGCGACGGCCGCTGCTGCCGGACAGGCGGTAAGCCGTCTGTCCGCTACCGTCTGGGAAGGAGGCGGGGAATGTGCCGCCGCATTCGTCGAGGACAGCGTGGACGAGGCCGGGCGCCTGGTCCCGGTTGGTCCGCAGGCCCCGCAGCGCCCGCCAGGCCAGGGCGTAGAGCTGCTTGAGTTCGACCAGGGCCTGTGACCTATGGTCCGGCGCGACCGCCAGCAGGCTGGCGACACGGTGTTGCGCACGCAGTACCAGCCCCTCTGGAGGAAGGGAGATCGCCGGTGCGTGGAGCAAGTCGGAGGCGCACAGGCGCGAGCGGCCGTCGGCGGGTGGGGCGAGTCGATCTCGTGTGCAGATGCCGATGTCGCGAGGCCCTCTGAAGTTGATCTTCCAAGGGTGGGGCGGGCGGCCACAGGTGGGGCAGAAGTCGGCCAGGAGCTGCTGGTGTTCGGTGCAGGCGAAGGCCCATGGCAGCCGCCACATCAGCGGTCCGCGGCCGCCGTTCTCGCGTAGGCAGGCGGGGCAGTAGCGGGTACGGCTGCTGCGGAACGCCCAGGCCGGCGGCCGCTCGAGCTGGCGGCGGCCTGGCGCAATGTTGACCGCGAACTTGTTATAGGAGTCGAGTGTCATGGCCCACAGCACCTCGACAGGAATGCCCGTCGCCTTGTGCAGCGCATGGGTCTCCGGTTCGGTCAGCCGCAGCAGCATGTGGTCGACGCGGGCGGCGGGCAGCCCGATGTGATGCAAGAAGTCCCGGTCGGTCGTGCGCAGTCGGCGCGCGTAGCTGCTGATCCAACTGTCCAACGCCTCGCCGGCCAGCGGCGCGAGGGCGATCGGGATCCTGTCCGGGGTCCAGGTGCTCATGCCGACTTCCGGGGCTGCTCGCCGTCGTCCGGGCGGGTGGTCAGCAGTCCGGCCTCGATCGCCGCCTGGAGTTCTTGCCGGGCGTCTTCGGCGGCGGCGTCATTCTTGACCTGGTCCATCAGGTTCTTGTCCAGGCGCTCGTGCCCGGAGCGGATCGCGCGCAGGCAGCCGCGGTTGACCAGCGTCATCAGTGAGGCGAAGTGGCCCGTGGAGCGGGAGTAGAGATAGTCGGCCAGGTCCCTCGCGAGCATGCCGGGGTACTTGTCCGCCAGCACCAGCTGCTTCTCGATCGTCTTGAGCAGCGTGCGCCACTGGCGGCGGCCGGTGTTGTCCTCGACCTGGAACGGCGGCAGTGTCAGCGGGGTGGTACGGCGTCCGAACTGCGCCAGCAGCGCCTGCTGCGGGGACAGGCCCTCGCGCAGCAGGCCGCGCTGCTGTACCCCGACGCCGATGTAGATGAGGGTGACGGGGAAGACGTTGGCCAGGTATTTCAGTTGGTTGGCCATCCGGACCGCGTTGCTGTTCGAGCCGGACATGAAGTGCACGTCGTCGATGACGATTGCGATGGTGTTCATACTGAGTACCGCGTCCACGGCCCGTTCGGCGAGCATGTCCGCGTTCCCGGACGTCGGCAGCCCGTAGAAGCGGCAGATGGAGGCGTTCAGGCCGCGGACGGAGGTGTTCCCGGTCAGGGCGATGTAGATGACCGGGACGCGGCGGTCCCCTGCCGCTGTGGTCTCGCCGCGCAGCGCGACCTGCTTGCGGTACAGAGCGCGGCCGTAGGCGCGCACCGCCGTGCTCTTGCCGAGCCCGGGATAGGCGTCCACGAGAGCGGCCGGCTTGGTCTTGTCGCCGTCCTGGCGGTTGGCTTCCACGATCTCGGCAAGGTCCGCGTGCAGCGCCAGCAGCTGCGGCGTGTCGATCGGGCCGATGTTGGCGTGCCACACCTCGCGCCGGTCGTTGTGCTCCAGCAGCGCCCGCGACGACAGCTCGCCGAGCTGGGCCCGGGTCAGCAGATCGGGCTGGATGCGGTCCGGGGCGAAGACCTCCACCAGCCAGCCGGACAGCCGGGTCGGGCTGTACTGCCGGTCATCGCCCTCGAACGGCTCGCCGTCGGTCTCCTCCCCCGGCGCGGTCAACGGGTCTCCCACACGTCGGCGTAGTAGTCGTCCTCGTCCGTCACGACCTCGATCTCCTCCCCGGGAAAGGCGGCGTCGATCTCGTCACTCTCATCGTCATCCCCGCCGGGCGGCACGTCGTCGACGACGTGCAAGGACGGACCCGCTTCCGAGGGAGGGGCTCCCGGCCCGCCGGCTTCCGCCAGCCGCCGCAAGGACGGAAGCGCCGCAGTCACCTCCCCTTCATCGGCAGGCGCGTCGTCTTCGCCGACCAGACGCAGCCGCTGCTGGGAGAGCCGCAGCGCCATACGTCGCTCAGTGTTGTCGCGCGTCAGCCCCGCTCCCCAGCGTTTCAGCAACTCGATCAGCGCCCGCTGGGTGTCCGGGAATCGATGGGTGCGCTTGGCGAGCTTGCGTGCATATTCCAACGCCTCACGGCTGACCGGCCCGTTCACCGCCGGGGCATGCTCCCAGTCGAGCGCATGCCACTTCCGGTCCTTCGGATCCTGGAAGTACACCGTGGTGATGTCGCCGGGATCGACGGCGATCGGCCACTTCCCAGCATCCACCCCGCGATACGGACTGGGCTGATTGCGGCAGTCGTTGAGGGCATCGCCGTTGTAACGCAGGCCCCCGACCTCCACACCGTAGTGCTGGATGGTGGTGCGGACCTCTTCGAGGAACTCCAGCGCCAGGTGGGGACGGGCGGGGATCCGCAGCGGCCCGGCGCGCGTGACACCGTGCTCGAACATCTGAAGCGGGCTCAGCTTCAGGCCGGGCACCTCCGGCACGCACAGCCCGCGGTGGTGGCGCCGGTGATACACCAGCGTGATCCACTCGCGGATGATCGTCTCCAGCTCGTCGATGAAGAAGTACGCCTCGTCCTCGACGTTTTCACCGCGGCTGTGGACGTCGGAGCCCTTGTACCCCGGCAGCGCGGCCAGCAGCCCCTGACTGATCGTGCGGAACCAACGCTCCACCGGCTTGTCGGTCGGAGTCATCGGCCGCGCCGGCTGCAGCGAGATCCGCAGCTTGGCGCACACGCTCTGGATGTGGTTCGACACGTAGATCTTGCCGTGGTCGAAGACGATGGTCTCGGCCGCCACCGACGGCAACAGCGGCTGCCCGTCCCGGTCGACAAGCTTTTCCGCGTCCAGCACCACGGTGGACGGCACCCCGCAGTACGGCAGCGGACCGGCCTCGGACCCCTCGCGCGGCCGCACCGTCTCGAACAGCACCCCGGCGACATCCACCGACTTCGTGGACACCGGAGTCAACCGCAGGCCGACGATGCAGCGGCTGTACAGATCCATGGCCACGGTAAGTTCACAGCGCACCCACCGGCAGGTGACCGGCTCCATCGCGAACACATCCAGCGGGGTGGTGTCCAGCACCACGTACTCGCCCGGCCGGGTCGCCCGCAGCCGCCCGTACGTGCCCTGCGGTGCGTTGGCGATCGACCGCTTGCCCTTCGTGCTGCCCTCGAACGCGTTCGTTCCCTTGGACAGCTGCCTCAGTAACTCATAGCCGGTGGTGCGGCCCGGCAGCGGGACCGTGCCCTTCCCATACTCCTTCACCAGACGTTCCGCGATCTCAGCCAGGATCAGATTCCGCACCGGCCGACTCGCCTTGACACGCTTGTCCAGCACCGCCCGGGCCATCTCCACCCAGCGTGGGTCGGCCCGCTCCACGACACTTCGCGCCGGGCGGTCGCGCACCAGCCCGGCCGGACCGGCCGTGCGAAACGCCGTAATCCAGCGACGGATCGTGCTCTCCCCGACCCCGAGCTCCGCGGCCTTGGCGGCGTAGCGATGCAGCATCGGCGTCCCCGGCGCGTAGTCCTCCCGCGGCTCCCCGTCCAGAGCGAGGACAGCGTCGCCCAGCCGGTATCCAGTCAGCACCTCCTGCACGTGCCGGACCTTCTGCGTCAGCTCGTCGTCCTCGTCGTCGGTCAGACCGCGCAAGAGGGCCGCCGCAGGAGCTGCTTCCTCGGCCGGGGCCGGCACGAGAATCTCCGTAGCGGGGTGGGCAAGCAGAGCTGAGATATCCACCTGCCGCAGCTTCGGTGCCCCGACCACCCCGGTCTGCTGCAACAGGATCCGACGCCCCTCGATCTCCGCCACGGTGAACTGCTCACCGTCATAGGCGATCGGCAGCCCCGGCCGCAGCGACGTCGTCCATTCGTTCATGTACACCTCTGCAGGATGGACTCGCCCGACAGTGGCCTGGTCAGGTCCGTGGTCAGCCGCCCAGACCACAACAGGGCCATCAGCGGCGGCCGCGCCACCTCCCTCGGCCCGCCGTCCGCCAGGCGCCGCTCCGCGACGGCCAGTTCCTCGCCGTCAACGACCTCGCGCCAGGCCCGCTCGATCTCCTCGGCGGGCACGATGCCGGGATGCCGATAGCCCGCCAGGAACCGCACGTTCTCCAGGAGCACCCGGTCCGCGCCAGTCCAGACCTCGTACTCCCAGCCGTGCCGCTCGACCAGCCGCCCCGGCCAGGCCAAGGCCGCGGCGATCTTCGGATCCTGCGCGCGCTCCGCCGGCTTGACGTTGACCACGCGCACCGTCCCCGACCGCATCATCAGTAGAAAGTCCGGAACATGGCCGCGCACACGACCGTCCACATGGGCCACCACGCGGCACGGCTGCGCGAAGATGCCCACCACGCTCGGGTCAAAGTCCGCCAGCAGCAGCCGGGCCAGCTCCAACCGGCTCTCGTACACGACCTGACCGCCGGTCGTCGCCGACGCGTACTCCCCGGAGTGATGCAGCATGCCGTGTGCAGACCGCACCCGGCGCCACGGCCGCGACTCGGCGAAGTCCGCCGCCCGAAGGCGCGCGAACGGGATATCGCACGTCGATCCGTCCACGTACCGGACCGACACCATGGGAACCCGGTCCCGGCTGCGCCCTTTGCCCGAACTCCGTACCGCCATGCCCCGGACCGTACGAGGGAGCCGCCCAGTCCGAGTCGAAAGATCGCAGAAGGACGACAACTGATCGCTACTGAACGTAACCAGTGCTCATGATCATCCGAATCTGCTCGGACCCTGCTCATGGTCACGCGGAAATGCTCACGCACTCGCGGATCCTAGACGGCGATCCGGGGATGCGTCACATCGACACGAGGGCCATCGTCAAAGTGACGCGAACAGACTATGATAGATAGCGTCAATCCGACGAAAAGGCAGTCGGCAAGGCGCCCGCACGGCGCCTTCCGCGGAAAAGAGAGGGTGCGTGCCGTGACCACCGCCCAGCCCCTGGACGTCCAGCCGACCCCGCTGGCGCTGCTCCTGCTCGGCCGCGAGGCCGACCCCCGGAGCGAGCGCGGCGTGGAGTGCCCCGGCGAGCTGCCGGCCCCGTCCGACCCCGGTCTCGTCGAGCGCGCCCGCGCGGCCAAGGAGAAGCTCGGCGACAGGGTCTTCGTCCTGGGACACCACTACCAGCGCGACGAGGTCATCGCGTTCGCCGACGTCACCGGCGACTCGTTCAAGCTGGCGCGGGAAGCGGCCGCCCGGCCGGACGCCGAGTACATCGTCTTCTGCGGTGTGCACTTCATGGCGGAGTCCGCGGACATCCTCACCTCCGACGACCAGCGGGTGGTCCTCCCGGACCTGGCCGCCGGCTGCTCCATGGCCGACATGGCGACCGCCGAGCAGGTCGCCGAGTGCTGGGACGTGCTCACCGAGGCGGGTGTGGCCGAGGAGGTCGTGCCCGTCTCGTACATGAACTCCTCGGCGGACATCAAGGCGTTCACCGGCAGGCACGGCGGCACCATCTGCACCTCGTCCAACGCGAAGCGCGCGCTGGAGTGGGCCTTCGAGCAGGGCACCAAGGTCCTCTTCCTGCCCGACCAGCACCTCGGCCGCAACACCGCCGTCCGCGACATGGGCATGTCGCTGGACGACTGCGTGGTCTACAACCCGCACAAGCCGGGCGGCGGCCTCACCCCCGAGCAGCTGCGCGCGGCGAAGATGATCCTCTGGCGCGGCCACTGCTCGGTCCACGGCCGGTTCTCGCTGGAGTCGGTCGAGGACGTCCGGGCGCGCATCCCCGGCGTCAACGTGCTGGTGCACCCCGAGTGCAAGCACGAGGTGGTCGCGGCGGCCGACCACGTCGGTTCGACCGAGCACATCATCAAGACCCTGGAGGCCGCCCCGGCCGGGTCGAAGTGGGCGATCGGCACGGAGCTGAACCTCGTCCGGCGGCTGGCGAACCGCTTCGCCGACCAGGACAAGGAGATCGTCTTCCTCGACCGGACGGTCTGCTTCTGCTCGACGATGAACCGCATCGACCTGCCCCACCTGGTCTGGTCCCTGGAGTCCCTGGCGGCCGGCAAGGTCGTCAACCGCATCCAGGTCGACAAGGAGACCGAGCACTACGCCAAGCTCGCCCTGGAGCGGATGCTGGCACTGCCGTAACGAAACGCCCCGCCGGCCCTCAGGACGCCTCCGCGTCACCGGGGGCCGGCGGCGCACCGGCCCCCGCCGCCTCCCCGGCCGTCCGCGTCAGCCCGTCGACGAAGGCACGCACGGCCGGTGTGCCGGCGTCCGGCGCGGTGGCCACCCACACGGCGCGCGTCACCGCCGGACGGCAGGCGACCAGCCGCACCCCGTCGAGCGCGGCCGGGTCCGCCGCCATCCGGGGCACCAGCGCCAGCGCGAGCCCGGCGGCCACCAGCCGCAGCTGGGTCACATAGTCCGCGGCCCCGTACCGCACCCGCGCCTCCACCCCGTGGGACCGCAGCAGCTGCACCAGGGCCCGGTGCGTGTCGGCCCCCTCCGGGCAGCTCGCCCAGACCTCGTCGCGCAACCGGCCGAGCGGCACCTCGTCCCGGTCCGCGAGCGGGTGGCCGACGGGCACGGCCAGCAGCGCCTCCTCCCGCACCACCGGCGTGACACGGACCCCCTCGGGGACGGGCGTGGGGCAGTGCGCCCAGCTCTCGACCACGACGGCGTCCAGCTCCCCCGCCCGCAGCCGCGGCAGCATCTGCGCCGCCTCCCCGTCGTGGACATGCGGCTCCAGCCGGGGGTGCCGCTCGGTGAGGGCCAGCAGCGTACGGGGCACCAGCACGCGGAACGCGGACGCCACGGCGCCGACACGCAGCGGCCCGGAGACCCGCCCGCCGAGCGCGGCGAGGTCCGAGGCGGCACGTGCCGCGGTCTCCGCCATCTCCTGGGCGGCGGCCGACAGCACCCGGCCGGCGTGGGTGAGGCGGATGCCGCGCCCGTCCGGCTCGACGAGCCGGCGGCCCGTCTCCCGCTCCAGCCTGCGCAGATGCTGCGAGACGGCCGGCCCGGTGACATGCAGCGCCTCGGCCGCCGCCCGTATCGAGCCGTACCGCGCGACCGCCGCGAACACCCGTAACCGCTCCCAGGTCACCACACCACCGCCCCGCCTCCCGCGCGCCCACCCATAAGCCGCACTATCCGTTATGGCAAACAAACAATAAGTAGTGCTGCACGTTCACCGGTGGAATCGTGCGGGACGTGGATGCCGCCCCCGAAACCCGTGCCCCGTCCTCCCCCGCCGTCCGCCCGTCCGGCACGCCCGGACCGGGCCCGTCCGCCCGCGCCGCCCTGCTCGTCGTCGTCGGCGCCGCCTGCCTGTCCGCCTCCGCGATATTCGTCAAACTCGCCGACGCGAACGCGGGCACCGCGGCCTTCCTGCGCTGCGCCCTCGCCCTGGTCCCCCTGGTGCCGTTGCTGGCGTACGAGTTCCGGCGCCACGGTCCCCTCCCGGGCCCGCTCCCCTGGTACGCGCTCCTGGGCGGCGTTTTCCTCGGCGCGGACTACGTCATGTGGAGCGTCAGCGTCCTGGACATTGGCGCGGCCGTCTCCACCGTGCTCGTCAACGTCCAGGTCATCGCCTTCCCCCTGCTCGCCCGCGTGTTCAGCGGTACGCGCCTGCCCCGCCGGTTCTTCGCCGCCTGCCCCCTGATGCTCGCCGGGACCGCCCTCGCCGGCGGCGCCCTCGCCCGCGACGAGCAGGCCGCCAATCCCCTGCGCGGCGCCCTCCTCGGCATCGCCGCCGGCCTCGCCTACGCCGTCTACCTCTACCTGACCCGCCTCTCCGGACAACGCTCCCCCCGCCACATCGCCTCCCCCGTCTGCCTCTCCACCACCGCGGCGGCCGCCACCTCCGGCGCCCTCGCCCTCCTGACCACCGGCCTCCCCCTCGCCCTGCCCGCCGCCTCCTGGGCCTGGCTCACCGCCCTGGCCCTCCTCGGCCAGGTGGCCGCCTGGCTCCTGATCAGCAGGGCCGGCCCCCGCCTCCGCCCCGACACCACCGCCTCCCTCCTGCTCCTCCAACCGGTCATGGCCCTCGCCCTCGCCCTGCTCCTCCTCCACGAGACCCCCGCCCCCAGCCAACTCGCCGGCTGCGCCCTCGTCGTGGGGGCGGTGTGGGTGGCGGGGAGGGGGTGAGGGGGAAGGACACGACCGGACGTTCGCGATGCCCACATGGTCTACGGACCAGGTCATGTCCGGGCGATCACTCGACGGGCACGGTGGGCCGTTGCTCTCCGGGAGATGAGCGCTCTCCCTCAGTCGCTTTTCGGAACGTAAGTGCGGCAAAGCCAACACAGGTGCCAAAGTGTCGCGTGTATGCCGAGTTACTCCCTGGACGGCGATCCTTGTCGCCTGTGATGATCTGTACGCATTGTTACTGTGCGGTTTTCCGTGAACCGGCAGCGCAGCGCGCCGTACCTTTCGCACCACTTCCCAGGGGGGAACATCCATGCAGCAGCCCCGTCTGCGCGCCCGTATCGGCGCCACCGCGGCCGCCGCCGTCGTCCTGACCGGCGGCGCGGTGGCCCTGGCCGCTCCGGCCTCGGCCAAGGCCAACCTCATCGCCATCGACAGCGCCCAGTACGCGGCCAAGCCCAAGCCCGTGATCACCGTCAATGTCACCTACTCCTGCGACACCGGCGAGACCCTGCGCATCGAGGGCGTGGCCACCAGCACGGTCAACAAGAGGGCCGTCGCCACCGGCACTCTCGCCAGCGGCGAGGTGACCTGCGACTTCGGCTCCCACACCGCGACAGTGAAGCTGACCCCGAAGGCGGGGGCCGTCTTCCACAAGGGTGACAAGGTGAAGATCGCCGTCAAGACCCTCGACGCGACGAACTACGTCTACGCCGACGCGGAGAAGCTCGCGAAGATCTGAGTCCCGGGAGCTGTCCGGGCCGGACCGGCCGCCCGGACAGCCGCCGTTCAGACCGCCGCGCGCACCGCCCGTACGACACACTCGGCGCCGCCCTCCGCAGCCATGCGGCGGACGGCGCCGAGGGCGTTCTCCCGCAACTCGGGGGCGCGCACGGCGTACCGGATCACCACGGCGAGCTTCTTGACGGGAACGGGCGCGGCGGAGCCCAGCACGGCCGGCCGCCCGGCCCCGAAGGGCTGATCGGTGGTGAACGGCAGGTTCGGACCCGAACACCCAGGCGTCGATGGAGTCGCAGCTCCGGCTGCACGCGTACCCCTCACGCCGGGGCACGTCCGCTCGGGCAGGCCGTTCGACGTTCAGAGGTAGATCTGTTGTTTACAGGTGCAGCAGACTGCTTGGGGGCCGGGGGGTGTGATCCTTTCGTGGGCGCACGGGCCCTCGTCCGGGGTGGGCAGGCGGGTGCCTCGGCTGTCAGCGATGCGGAGGGTGTCGCGTAGGGAGAGCCTGAGGCGGGTGATGGCGCGGCGGAGTTCGGTGGGGGTGGCTTCGGGGTGTTCGGGGAGGGGGGCGGTTTCTGTGAGGAGTTCTTCGGCCGCCAGGAGTTGGTCCTCCTCCATTTCGTCCGCCAGTTGGGACATGTGGCTTTGCGGGTTGTCGGTGCTGAGGTAACAGGGCATCCCGTTCGCCGTTGTCCAGGGGAGGAGGCGCAGTGGTGTCCTGGCCTCGTGGCCCGTCATCGGGGGGCCGCCGTTTCGTCGTGCTTTTCCGTGCGTGGCAACATCTCGGCCCGCTCCTGTCATAGTGGCCACATCCCGCTCCTTCATTCGACCCGGCGCGGTCGTCGGGGGTCAGGCGTGGACTTCCGGTTGCTGTTCACCGTGTGTATCGCCATCGTTGCCGTGTGAGATATGGCCTCAACAGGGCCATTCCATCCCGCCGTTGCGGCCGGGACGACCGAGAGGTGACCACGTTGAAATTCGCGCCGAAAGCCCTGACCCCGTACGTGTCCGCCCGTCACTACTTCGGTTCCGAGCAGCGTCGGCACCGGGAACGCGCCAAGCTGTCCCTGGTGCAGCTGTCCACCATCGTGAACTTCAGCAAGAGCGCGCTGGCGCGGGTGGAGACGGCGGAGTTGATGCCCCCGCCGGAGTTGCCACCGGCGCTGGATGCCGCCTTCGGTTTGGACGAGCACTTCTACAGCCTGTATCAGTTGGCGAAACGGGAGGCGCACCCGGACCAGTACCGGCGGTTCATGGACTTCGAGGCCCTGGCCGATGTCATCGAGAACTACGAACCGCAGGTGGTTCCAGGCCCGTTGCAGACCGAGGCGTACGCGCGCGCGTTCCTCAGCTACCAGGAGGACCTGACCGAGGAAGAGATCGAGGTGCGTGTCGCCGCACGCATGTCGCGACAGGAACGCCAGCGCTTGGACTCACCCCCGTTCCGCTGGGCGATCATCGACGAGGCCGTACTGCGAAGGCGGATGGGCAGCAGGAAGTGCATGTACGAACAGCTGGCTTGGCTGCTCAAGCAGGTAGATACTCCGGACAGTAAGGTTCAAGTACTGCCGTTCAGCGCGGGGTCGCACTCGCTGATGAGCGGCGCGCTAACCCTGCTGACACTCCCTGATGGCTCCACCGTGGCCTACGAAGAGGGCATCAAGGCCGGTCATCTCTACGAGGATCGGGACTCGGTGAAGAAATGGCGGCGGCAGTACGAGGTACTGCGCGCCAACTCCCTCGCACTGGCTGATTCGGCGGAGCTGATCCGAAATGCGATGGAGGACTACAAGCCATGCGACACACCCCCGAGCTGAGCACCGCCACATGGCGCAAGAGCAGCTACAGCAACTCCAACGGGGGCAACTGCGTCGAGGTCGCCGACAGCCTCCCCGGCATCGTCCCCGTACGCGACAGCAAGACCCCCCACGGCCCCACGCTCGTCCTCCCCGCAGCAGCCTGGTCCGGGTTCGTCGCGGCGGTGAAGTCCGGTGAGCTGACCGGCCGCTGAGGTCACGGAAGAAACGAGACCGGCCCGTCCCAGGAGACCCCCGGGACGGGCCGTCGGCGTTCCGTCAAGGCTATTCCAGGGGCTATTCCGGGCCGTCGTCCGCCCGTACCGTCTGCCCCTCCTCCGTGACCGTGATGCGGTAGTGGTCGCGAGGTGGGCCGCCGATGGAGGTCCAGGCACGGTAGGCGGTTTCGGCCTCGTCCCAGAGGCGGCGGGGGCCGTGTTGTTCGGTCTCGTAGTCGTCGTGGCCGGGGACGTATTCGACGGTGGCCCAGGAGGTGCGGGCATCGTCGAAGATCCAGTAGGTGGCCTCGTCGCTGCCGTCGTCGGCGGTGGCCAGGAGGGGCCAGGCGTCGCGCAGGCGCAGGCCGACGGCGAAGCGGGCGTCGGCGTCGTGTTCGAGGACGCGGGGGTCGAGGGTGGTGCGGGCGCGGTCGCCTCTCTCGCCGTGGTACCAGTCGCGGATGCGGCCGTACGAGCGGCGCTGCTGGCGGGCCCACATGAAGGCGGGGCTGCCAAAGAAGCGGCCGGTGGCGCGGCCGTCGTGGACGGTGAGGGTGGCGAACGAGTACGAGTGGAAGGACGAGCCCCAGGGGGTGAGGATCGTGCCGCCGGGGGCGGTCTGCCGGACCCAGGCGTAGGGGATGTCGCGGACGGTGCAGGTGGCGATGGTGCGGTCGTAGGGGGCGCGGTCGGGGACGCCGGCGAGGCCGTCGCCGCACACCATGTGCGGGCGGAGGCCGGCGCGGTCGAGGTTGCGGCGGGCGATGTCGTGGAGCGCGGGGTCGGTCTCGATGGTGGTGGTGCGGTCGGGGCCGAGGCGGTGGGTGAGCCAGGCGGCGTGGTAGCCGGTGCCGGTGCCGATCTCCAGTACGCGGTCGCCGTCCCGGACGATCGCGGCCATGCCGAGCATCAGGGAGGGCATGGACGTCGAACAGGTCGGGACGGTGACGCCGCCGTCGGCGGGCCTGCCGTCGTTGTGCTGGGTCACGAGCGGCAGGTCCGCGTAGACCATGCGCCGCCATTCGTCCTCGTCCGCGCCACGGGAGACGGTACGGTCGCCGACCTCGAAGGTGTCGGGCACGAAGTGGGCCCGGTCGACAGCGGCGACGGCCGGCTCCCACTGGGGGGTCAGCGCGCCCTTGTTGCGCAGGATCTCCACCAGACGGCTCGGGGAGGACATGGGGCGGCCTCTCGTCCTACTTCTTCGGCGGGTTGCTCACCGGCTTCGTCCACTGGCCGTCGGATTCCCGGGGGCTCTGCTGCTTGTCCCCGTCCGATCCGCCCTTGCCGTCACCGTGTTTCCCCATGGTGTCCCCCTGTTGAGTCGACGAAGGAAGGGTCCTGCTGCGGGGTGTACCCGGGTTGACACGCCCGAAGCCGGGGGGCGGGGCGGCGGGGGCGTTATTCGGTCATGTGATCGGAGGGGGTGGTGGGGGCGGAGTTTTCACGGGTGCGGCCCCCGCCGCCCGTGGGAGGGCTGCGGGGGCCGCGTCCGGTCGGAGGGTGCGGGGTCAGACCCCGGCGGGCTCGCGGACCGGTTCGGTGTCGTCGGCCTGCGGGGCCGGGCCCCGCTTCGCCGCCTTCTTCGCCGCGCGGCGCTCCCTGCGGAGTTCGATCATCGCGTAGAGCGTCGGGACGAGGAGGAGGGTCAGCAGGGTGGAGGTGATCAGACCGCCGATGACGACGACGGCCAGCGGCTGGGAGATGAAGCCGCCGTCGCCGGTGAGGGAGAGGGCCATCGGGCAGAGCGCCATGATCGTCGCCAGTGCCGTCATCAGGATCGGGCGCAGACGGTGGCGGCCGCCCTCGACGACCGCCTCGACGACGCCGTAGCCCTGGGCGCGGTACTGGTTGATCAGGTCGATCAGGACGATGGCGTTGGTGACGACGATGCCGATGAGCATCAGCATGCCGATCAGCGCCGGGACGCCCAGCGGGGTGCCGGTCACCAGCAGCAGGCCGATCGCGCCGGTCGCCGCGAAGGGGATCGAGACGAGGAGGATCAGCGGCTGGAGCAGCGACCGGAACGTCGCGACCAGGAGGATGAAGACGATGGCGATGGCCGCGAGCATGGCCAGGCCGAGCTTGGAGAACGCGTCGGACTGGTCCTGGGAGACGCCGCCGATCTCGGCGGTGGCGCCGGCCGGCAGGTCCAGGTCCTTGATCTTCTGCTGGAGCTGGACGGTGACCGCGCCGGTGTTGTCGCCGGTCGGCTTCGCGGTGATCGTCGCCGAGCGGGCGCCGTCGATCCGGGTCGTCTGGACCGGGCCGGGAACGGTCTTGACGGTGGCGATGTCGCCGAGCCTGACCTGGCCGCCGGGGCCGGGCAGGGCCAGCTTCCGCAGCTCGTCGACGGTGGTGGCCGGGTGGGCGGAGCGGACGACGATGTCCCGCTCGGTGTCGTCCAGGACGGCCTTGCCGCTGGTGGTGCCGCGCAGGGCCTGGGCGACGATGCCGCCGAGGGCGGTCTGGTGGTAGCCGGCGGCGGCCGCCTCGGGCTTGGGCGTGACGGAGATCCGGGGCACGCTCTGCGACAGGTCGCTCTGGACGTCGGTGACGTCGTCGAGTCCGGCGACGGTCCGGCGGACCTGCTCGGCCGCCTTCTTCAGGACGTCGGCGTCGCCCGCCTTGACGACGACGCTGAGGTCCTGGCCGCCGAAGCCGCCGCCCGCGGTGACGGTGGTGTCGCCGATGTTCTTGCCGAGCTTGTCGAGGCCGTCGCGGAGTTCGCGGGTGACGGCGTCGGTGTCGGCGGAGTCCTTGAGCCGGATCTGGTAGGTGGCCTGGTGGGAGCCGAAGCCGGCGCCGAAGGCCGCCATCATGCCGCCGGAGCCGACGTTGACCTGGTAGTCCTCGACGGCGTCGGTGCGGTCGAGGAGCTTCTCGATCCGCTTGGCCTGGGTGTCGGTCGCGTCCAGGCTCGCGCCGGGCCGCAGCTTCTGGCTGATGCTGAGGGTGTTCTGGTTGCCCTGGTCGAAGAAGTTCGTCTTCAGCAGCGGGACCATGCCGAACGTGGCGAGCAGCACCACGACCGCGATGACCACGCTGGTGACCCGGCGGCGGGTGGCGAAGCGCAGGACGGGGACGTAGAAGCGCTGGAGGGCGCTGCCGGCCTCCTTCTCCTCGGCCTCGCGGCGCAGCTGCTCGGGGTCGGCGCCCTCGGGGAGTTCGGGGGCGCGCAGGAACCAGTACGACAGGACCGGGACGACCGTCAGGGAGACGATCAGGGACGCGAGCAGGGCGACGGTGACGGTCAGGGAGAACGAGCCGAAGAGGGCGCCGACCATGCCGCCGACGACACCGATGGGCAGGAACACCGCGACGGTGGTGAGGGTGGAGGAGGTGATCGCCCCGGCGACCTCGCGGACCGCGCCGAGGATGGCCTCGCGGCGCTCCTCGCCGTAGCCGAGGTGCCGTTTGATGTTCTCCAGGACGACGATGGAGTCGTCGACGACGCGGCCGATGGCGATGGTCAGCGCGCCGAGGGTCAGCATGTTGAGGGAGAGGTCCCCGACCCACAGGGCGATCAGCGTGATGACGACGGACAGCGGGATGGACACCGCGGTCACCAGCGTCGAGCGCACGCTGAGCAGGAAGACCAGGATCACGATCACGGCCATGACCAGGCCGAGCAGTCCCTCGGTGGTCAGCGAGTCGATCGACTTGGAGACGGACGGGCCCTGGTCGGCGACGATGGTGACACGGGCGTCCTTGCCGAGGCTGTCGCGGATGCCGTCCAGCTTGTCCTTGACCGCGTCGGAGATGGCCACGGCGCTGCCGTCGCGGTCCATGGTGATGTTGACGGAGAGGCTGGGCCGGCCGTCGGTGCGGGTGATCGACGTCGGGGCGGCCGCCTCCTCCTTGACGGAGGCCACGTCACCGAGGCGGACCGGCTTGCCCGTGCCGCCCGGTCCCTGCGCCGGGGGGACGGTCAGGTCCTTGATCTGCCCGACCGAGGTGAAGGCGGAGCCGACCTGCACGGTCAGGCTCCTGCCGTTCTCGGAGAACGCGCCGGCCGGGACGGAGGTGCCGCCCGCTTCGAGGGCCTGGCCGAGGGCGGTGGGTGTGAGGCCGGCGGCGGCGAGCTTCTTGTCGTCGGGGGTGACGGCGACGACGCGCTCCTGGGCGCCGCTGACCGACACCTGGCCGACGCCGTCGATGTTCTTCAGGTCCGGGACGACGGTGCGGTCGAGCTTGTCGGCGAGGGCCTGCTGGTCCTGGCGGCCGGAGGAGACGGCGAGGACGACGGTGGGCAGGTCGTCCGTCGAGCCGGAGACGACCTGCGGGTCGACGTCCTTGGGGAGCTTGGCGCGGGCGCGGTTGACGGCCTGCTGGACGTCGGCGACCAGCTTCTGGGAGTCGTTGCCGTAGTCGAACTCCGCCATGACGACGGCGGAGCCCTCGCTCGCCTTGGAGGTGACGCCCTTGAGGCCGTCGACCGCCTGGAGTCCGTTCTCCAGCGGCTCGACCACCTGCTTCTCGACGACGTCGGGCGAGGCGCCCTGGTACGGCGCCACCACGGACACCATGGGCAGTTCGATGGAGGGCAGGAGCTGCTGCTTGAGCTGCGGGATCGCGATGACACCGAAGACGATCGCGACGATCGACATCAGTGCTATCAGGCCCCGTTGTACAAGGCTGATTCGGGACAGCCAGGCCATGGGTGGGGTCTCTCTTCTGTTTCTGACCGGTTCTGCGGGCGGGCACAGGTGTACGCCCGTGTACACCTTCGGCCATGGACCGGCCGGTTCTCGTCGCTCGCAGGTCGGTTTCGCGGGGCGGGGCCGTACCGCGTTCGGAGTACGGCCCCCGGCCCGTCACTGCACCCGTGGGCGTACGAGTCCGGACTCGTACGCGGTGACGACCAATTGGGCGCGGTCGCGGGCGCCGAGCTTGGCCATCGCCCGGTTGACGTGGGTCTTGACGGTCAGGGGGCTGACGTCGAGCCGGAGGGCGATGTCGTCGTTGGACAGGCCGCCGGCGACCAGGACCAGGACCTCCCGTTCGCGGCCGGTGAGCGCGGCGAGGCGTTCGGCGCCCGGCCCGTCGGGGGCGCCGTCGGCGGTCTCGTCCTCCCGGGCGAGGAACTTGGCGATGAGGCCCTTGGTCGCGGCCGGGGAGAGCAGGGCCTCGCCGCCCGCCGCGATCCGGATGGCGCTGAGGAGTTCGTCGGGCTCGGCGCCCTTGCCGAGGAAGCCGCTGGCGCCCGCGCGCAGCGCCCGCACCACGTAGTCGTCGACCTCGAACGTCGTCAGGATGACGACGCGGACGCCGTCCAGCAGCGGGTCCTCGCCGATCATGCGGGTGGCGGTGAGGCCGTCGGTGCCGGGCATCCGGATGTCCATGAGGACCACGTCGGGCAGGGTGGCGCGGGCGAGGTCGTACGCCTCGGCGCCGTCCGCGGCCTCGCCGACGACCGTCATGTCCGCCTCGGAGTCCACCAGGACCCGGAACGCGCTGCGCAGCAGTGCCTGGTCGTCGGCGAGCAGCACCTTGATCGTCATGTGGTCGTCTCCCCCGTACGGGCGGTGTGCAGCGGAAGGGTCACCCGGACCCGGAAGCCTCCGGACGGCACCGGGCCGGTCTCGATCGCGCCGGACAGCGCGAGGACCCGCTCGCGCATGCCGAGCAGGCCGTGGCCGCCGCCCGGGTCCGCCTCGCCGCGGGGGGCGGGGACGCGGCGGCCGCCGTCGTCGAGGACGGTCACGGTCAGCGCGTCGTCGTCGCGGGTGATGCGGACCGTGGCACGGGCGCCCTCGCCCGCGTGCTTGCGGACGTTGGTCAGCGCCTCCTGGACGACGCGGTAGGCGGTCAGGTCGACGGCGGCGGGCAGCGGCTCCGGCTCCCGCGGCGCCTCGACGGTGACGGGGAGCCCGGCGCGGACGAAGCCGTCGACGAGCCGGCCGAGGAGGGCGAGGCCGGGGGTGGGCTCGGTGGGCGCGGCCGGGTCGCCGGACTCGCGCAGCAGGCCGACGGTGGCGCGCAGCTCGCCGAGCGCCGACCGGGACGCCTCGCGGACCTGCGCCAGCGCCTGCTTGGCCTGGTCGGGCCTGCTGTCCATGACGTGCGAGGCGACCCCGGCCTGGACGTTGACCAGGGCGATGTGATGGGCGACGACGTCGTGCAGGTCGCGGGCGATGCGCAGCCGCTCCTCGGTGACCCGGCGGCGGGCCTCCTCCTCCCGGGTGCGTTCGGCGCGTTCGGCGCGCTCGCGCATGGCGTCGATGTAGACGCGGCGGCCGCGGACGGCGTCGCCGGCGGCGGCCGCCATGCCGACCCAGGCGAAGTGGGTGAGGTTCTGCTGGGCGTCCCAGCCGCGCGGCCCGAAGACGATCACGGCGGCGGTCAGGACGAGGGCGGTGGGGACGCCGAAGCGCACGGTGGTGGGCCGGTCGGTGCGGACCGCGAGGCTGAAGAGGGCGACAACGGCGGCGAGCGCGATCGGGGCGCGCGAGGTGGCGCCCCCGGCGGCCAGTCCGGCGACGCTGAGGACGACGGTGACGGCCAGGACGGTGCGGGGCAGCCGGGCGCGGAGGACGAGGGTGGCGCAGGCGAGGGCGGCGAGTACCACGGCGGCGGTGTTCAGCTCGCGGGGGCCGGTGCCGGGGGCGGGGCAGTGGACCCCGCGGGCGCCGGCCATCGAACCGGCGAGGACCGCTCCGAAGGTGACCAGCGTCACGACCACGCTCACCAGGACCGGGTGGGCGCGCAGCCGGGCGAGGCGGCCGGGGCGCGGCGGCTGCGGGCCCGCGGGGTCGAGGGGGGTCATGGGAGGAAACGGTAGCGCCCCGGTCCCGCGAGGGGTCCGGGGCGCCCGGGTGGTGCGTGCGCTGCGGGGGTGCGGGCGCGGGGCGCGCCGCGGGCTCAGCCGGGGATGAGCCCGTCGTCGCTGAGCATCGCCCGTACCTCGTCGAGCGAGGCGTCCGGGGACGGCAGGATCAGCTCGGACGGCTCCAGCGCGTCGTCCGGCAGTGGGCTGCCCAGTCGGCGCACCGCCTCCAGCAGTGCGTCCAGGGTGCGCCGGAATCCCGCCTCGTCACCGCTCTCCATCTCGGCGAGCAGTTCGTCGTCCAGCTTGTTCAGCTCGGTGAAGTGGGCGTCGTCCAACTTCACCTGGCCCTCCCCCATGATCCGTACGATCACGACGGTCTCCCTTGTGCTCAGGTCCGGCGATCTGTGCGGGGCGCGGCGGCGGACGGCCGCCGCCGCGCGGTCCGTCCTACTTCTCGTAACGCGGCGGCTGCTGCTGGTGCGGCTGTCCCTGCTGGGGGGCCTGGGCGGTGTTCTGGCCGCCCTCAAGGGCCTGCTGCCCGGCGGCGGGGCCGCCCGCCAGCTCGGCCTTCATCCGCTGGAGCTCCAGCTCGACGTCGTTGCCGCCGGAGAGCCGGTCGAGCTCGGCGGTGATGTCGTCCTTGGCCATGCCCGTCGGGTCGTCGAGCGCGCCGGAGGCGAGCAGCTCGTCGATCGCGCCGGCCCGTGCCTGCATCTGCGCGGTCCGGTCCTCGGCCCGCTCGATGGCGAGGCCGACGTCGCCCATCTCCTCGGAGATGCCGGAGAACGCCTCGCCGATACGGGTCTGGGCCTGGGCCGCGGTGTAGGTGGCCTTGATGGTCTCCTTCTTCGTACGGAAGGCGTCGACCTTGGCCTGCAACCGCTGGGCGGCGAGGGTGAGCTTCTCCTCCTCTCCCTGGAGGGTCTGGTGCTGCGTCTGCAGGTCGGTGACCTGCTGCTGCAACGCGGCGCGCCGCGACAGCGCCTCGCGGGCGAGGTCCTCGCGGCCGAGCGCGAGCGCCTTGCGGCCCTGGTCCTCCAACTTGCTCGACTGCCCCTGGAGCTGGTTGAGCTGCAGCTCCAGGCGCTTGCGGGAGGTCGCCACGTCGGCGACGCCCCGGCGCACCTTCTGCAGCAGTTCCAGCTGCTTCTGGTACGAGTAATCGAGGGTCTCGCGCGGGTCCTCGGCCCGGTCCAGGGCCTTGTTGGCCTTCGCGCGGAAGATCATCCCCATCCGCTTCATGACACCGCTCATGGGCCTCGCGCGCCCCCTTCTGACCGAATTACCTCGGGCTCAGTCTCCAGCACATCTACAGACCCCACAGTACGGGCCCCGGTTCCATTACCGCACTGTCCGGGCCCGGATGCGCTCCTCCTGCAGGACGAGAGGACCCTCATGGTCTCCCGCCCGGGGAGTAGGGAGAGGCGTCACGGGCCGGTGAAGCGCCCGTTCCGTCCCGGTACACCCCTTGTCAGGTCCGGTTGAGGGCCGGTGGCCGGGCCGCGCCGTTGCCGGATCGTGCCCCGTCGGGCCGTCGCCCACGCGCGGTGACCCCGTACCCTTGGGTGTTGTGTTCCGAAGCCGTTCCAAGGACGGGCAGGCCGCGGCCCCCGAGGTGACCGCGCAGCAGCCCCAGAAGTCCCGCGACCCCCAGGCCCCCAAGGGCCGCCCGACGCCCAAGCGCAGCGAGGCCCAGTCACAGCGCCGGGCCCGCGCGCAGACGCCGGCCAACCGCAAGGAGGCGGCGAAGGCGCAGCGTGAGGCCCGCCGCGCCGATCTGGCCCGCCAGCGCGAGGCCCTGGCCAGCGGCGACGAGCGGTACCTGCCGCTGCGCGACAAGGGGCCGGTGCGCCGGTTCGCTCGGGACTATGTCGACTCGCGCTGGTGCGTGGCGGAGTTCTTCCTGCCGATGGCCGTGGTCATCCTGGTCCTGACGATGATCAAGGTGCCGCAGATCCAGAGCATCGCGCTGCTGGCGTGGCTCGTGATCATCGTGCTGATCGTGATCGACTCGGCCGTCATCTGGGTCCGTGTCGGCAAGCAGATCCGGGAGCGCTTCCCGAACGAGAGCCACCGGGGCGTCAAGGCGTACGCGGTGATGCGCACGCTCCAGATGCGCCGGCTGCGGCTGCCCAAGCCGCAGGTCAAGCGCGGAGAACGGCCCTGACCGCGGCCCCGGCGGGATTCGGCGGCGGTGCCGCCGCCTGGCTCGCCGGGCTGGGGAACCTCCGGAACACCGTCCGCCAGGAACTGGTGGCCCGCCAGCTGGAGGAGCAGATCACCGCGCGCTTCCCGGTGGGGCAGCGGCTGCGGGTGCTGGACGTCGGGATCGGGCAGGGCACCCAGGCGCTGCGGCTGGCCCGCGCCGGGCACGAGGTCACGGGCCTGGAGTCCGACCCGGAGATGCTCAGGGCCGCGCACGAGGCGCTGGCCGGCCAGCCCGCCGGGATCAGGGACCGGGTGCGGCTGCTGGCCGGCGACGGCCGGGAGACCGGCGCGCACTTCCTGCCCGGCTCCTTCGACGTCGTGCTCTGCCACGGCGTGCTGATGTACGTCCCCGAGGCCGATCCGCTGCTGGCCGGGCTCGGCCGGGTGCTGGCCCCGGGCGGGCTGCTGTCGCTGGTGGTCCGCAACGCCGACGCGCTGGCCATGCGCCCCGGGCTCGCGGGCGACTGGGCCACCGCCCTCGCGGCCTTCGACTCGCCCTCGTACACCAACCGTCTCGGTCTCCCGGCGCGCGCCGACCATCTGGACGCGCTGACGACCACGCTCGCCGGGATCGGGGCGCCGCTGCACACCTGGTACGGCGTCCGCGTCTTCACCGACCTGGCCGGGAACGACGCGGTGCCCGCCTCGCCGGACGAGCTGGAGCGGCTGCTGGCCGCCGAGGAGCGCGCCGGGCGGACCGACCCCTACCGCGCGGTGGCGGCACTGCTGCACCTGTGCGGGGTGCGCGCGGGCGGCTGAGCCGGCGCGGCGCCCGCCGGTCCGGGAAGAGCGGGCGGGCGCCGGGGGGCTCAGTCCTCGTCGGCGTGCAGGTTCATCGGTGCCGGGTAGATCTCGGTGTCGTCCTCGAACAACCTGACCTGGTCGATGCCGGCGCCGAGCAGGGTGCGCCACTCCTCGCCGAGCCAGGACTCGGCGTCGCCCTGGGAGGTGAACTCCTCCGGTTGCGCCGGGGGCGTCCGCTCCGTGCCGTCCGCCGCCTCGAACCGCCATGTCCACGCCATGTCCGCCTCCTGGGTCACGCCGGATGGGTACCGGTCCGCGGCGGAGGGGCCCGCCGCACCGTGCCGCAGCTTAGGGCCTGTGCCCCGCGTCCCGCCTGCCCCGTGGTGCACAGCGGACACCTCGCGGAGGGGCGCTTTGTACCGGGACACCCCCTGCGTCCGCCCTCCCGGCCCTCCCCCGCCGCGCCCGCGGGCCGCCGCCGCGAGAAAATCGGGACGTGGAACTGACACTGCTCGGCACCGGAGCCCCCGAGGGGCTGCCGCGCCCCGGATGCCCGTGCGCCGCCTGCGCCACCGCCGTCGGCGACGAGGCGCGGGCGGCGACCGCGCTGCTCGTCGACGGCGCGCTGCTCATCGACCTGACACCGGGCCCGGCGTTCGCCGCCGCCCGCGCGGGCCAGTCGCTCGGCGGCGTACGCCAGGTACTGCTCTCGCACCCGCACGACGGGCCCGCCCTGGAGGTCCCGGCCGGGCTGCCGCAACCGGGCCGGGTCGCCGACGGACGGGAACTCGCCCTGCTCGACGGACACCGGGTCCGGGCCATCGCCGTCGACGTCCCCGGCACCGGCTACGAGATCGCCGGCGCCGGGGGCGAACGGCTGCTGTACCTGCCGCCGGGAGCGGCGCCCGCCGGGGTCGGCGAGGACGGCTTCGCGGGCGGCGGCTACGAGGAGATGGGCGGCACCGGCCCCTACGACCTGGTGCTCGTCGATGTCCTGGCACGGCCGGACGCGCTGGCCAGGCTGCGGGCGAGCGGCGCGGTGGACGCCGCGACCGACATCGTCGCCGTGCACCTCGACCACACCGTCCCGCCCGGCCCCGAACTCCACCGCCGTCTCGCGGCCGCCGGGGCCCGTGCCGTACCGGACGGCGCCTCGCTGGTGGTCGGCGAGTACCACGCCGTGCCCGACCTGCCGCGCCGCACCCTGGTGCTGGGCGGGGCGCGCAGCGGCAAGTCGGCGGAGGCGGAGCGGCGCCTGGCGTCCTTCCCCGAGGTGCTGTACGTGGCGACCGGCGG
>NZ_JCANQV010000019.1:0-35743 GCF_059553635.1 Candidatus Streptomyces philanthi | reverse complement strand
CCCGCCACGCACCAGCAGCTGCGGCTCGTCCGACGTCAACGCCCTCGGCAGAAGCGTCACATCGGCGTCATCGTCCAGATCCACCAGCCCGAAGCGCCCCGGATTCTCCGACTGCGCCGACCGCACCAGACCCCACACCGCCGCACCCGCGAGATCCGCGCCCGCGTGGACGCCCCGGGTGACGAACACCAGGCGCGAAGCGGCGAACCGGTCATCGGCCAGCCACGACTGAAGCAGCTCCAGTGCCCCGGCGGCCGTGGCATGCGCCGCCTCGACGACGCCTCCCGACCCGGCGGCCGTCACAGGTGCCAGGACCACCTCCGGCAGCGGTCCGGCCCCGGCCAGGGACGTCAGATCCGTGAAGCGGTCGACGGCGCCGAGCGGGATCGTGTCCGCGCCGGCGAAGGCGTCGAGCGATGCGACGCTCCCGGCCGCACCCAGGCGTACCGGGTCCCACTGGAGACGGAACAGCGCGTCGCGGACGACCGGGTGCGTACTGCCCGCGAACTGGTCGGTGGAGACGGTCCGCAGGACGAGGGTGCCGATGGAGGCGACGGGTTCGCCCGTGGTGTCGGCGACGTCGACGGAGACCGTGTCGCCGCTGTGCCGGGTGACGCGGACCCGTACGGCAGCCGCGCCGGAGGCGTGGAGCGAGACGCCCTCCCAGGAGAACGGCACGACCTGCTGGTCGATCCCGTTGAAGGTGACGACGTGCAGGGCCGCGTCGAGCAGCGCGGGATGCAGGCCGTAGGCGGGTGCCTCGTCCTCGGCGGTGGCGGGCAGGGCGACCTCGGCGAAGACCTCGTCGCCCCGGCGCCATGCGGTGCGCAGGCCCTGGAAGTGGGGGCCGTAGGCGAATCCGCGGTCGGCCAGGCGCGGGTAGAGGTCGGTCAGGTCGACGGGCTCCGCGTCGGCGGGGGGCCAGGACGCGGTGGTGAAGTCGATGTCGTCCGCGGGGGGCTGCGGGCCGGTGGCGAGGACGCCGGTGGCGTGCTGCACCCAGGGGTGGTCGCCGTCGCCCTCCGCCCTGGAGCGGGCGGAGAGGGTGCGGCGGCCCGTGTCGTCGGCGGGGCCCACGCGCAGTTGGAGGTGGACGCCGCCGTGCTCGGGCAGGACGAGCGGGGCGGCCAGGGTCAGTTCGTCGACGCGGTCGCAGCCGGCCTCGTCGGCGGCGCGGATCGCGAGTTCGGCGAACGCGGTGCCCGGCAGCAGCACCGAGCCCATGATGACGTGCCCGGCCAGCCAGGGGTGCGAGGCGAGTGACAGGCGCGTGGTGAACAGCAGTCCTTCGCCGTCGGGCAGTTCCACGGCGGCGCTCAGCAGCGGGTGTCCGGCGGCTTCGAGGCCGGCGGCGCCGATGTCCCCGGTGCGGGTGTGGTCGGGGGTCGGCCAGAACCGCTGGTGCTGGAAGGCGTACGTCGGCAGGTCGACGGGGCGTGCGTCCCGTCCGGCGAGGAACGCGCTCCAGTCGATCTCCGCGCCGTGCACATGCAGTTGTGTCAGGGCGGCGAGGAGGGTGGTCTCCTCGGGGCGGTCGCGGCGCAGGGCGGGGACGAGCACGGTGTCGTCGGCGCCGTCCGGCAGCGATTCGCGTGCCATGGCCGAGAGGGTGCCGTCGGGGCCCAGCTCCAGGAAGCGGGTCACGCCCTGTGCGCACAGGGCGCGGACACCGTCGGCGAAACGTACCGCCGCGCGGACGTGGGTCACCCAGTACTCGGGGCTGCGCAGCTGGTCGGGGGTGGCGAGTGCGCCGGTGACGTGGGAAACGACGGCCAGTTCCGGCTCGCCGTAGGACAGGCCCTCGGCGACGGCGCGGAAGTCGGCGAGCATCGGGTCCATCAGGGGCGAGTGGAAGGCGTGCGAGACCCGCAGCCTGTTGGTCTTGCGGCCCTCGGCCTCGAAGCGCGCCGCGAGGGCGAGCACGGCGGCCTCGGTGCCGGAGACCACGGTGGACCGGGGGCCGTTGACGGCGGCGATGGCGACGTCGTCGGTGAGGTGCGGCAGGACCTCCTCCTCGGTGGCGCGGATCGCCGCCATCGCGCCTGAGGCGGGCAGGGCCTGCATGAGCCGTCCGCGTGCCGCCACCAGCGCGCAGGCGTCGGCCAGGGAGAACACTCCGGCGACATGGGCGGCGGCGATCTCCCCTACGGAGTGCCCCGCCACGTACCGCGGGCGGAAACCCCAGGATTCCGCCAGCCGGTACAGCGCCACTTCGATCGCGAACAGTCCGGCCTGGGCATAAACGGTCTGGTTCAGCAGCTCCGCGTCCTCGCCCCGGACGACGTCCCGCAGGGAACGGTCCAGGTGCGCGTCCAGGGCGGCGCAGACCGCGTCGAACGCCTCCGCGAAGACCGGGTAACGACCGTACAGCTCACCGCCCATCCCCAGACGCTGCGAACCCTGGCCCGTGAAGAGGACGGCGTCCCGGCCGGTGCCGACGGTGCCCGTGTCCACGGCGGGGTCGGCGTTGCCCGTGGCCAGGGCCTTCAGGGCGCGCAGGGCGGTGCCGTGGTCGTCGGCGCGGACCGCGGCGCGGTGGGCGAAGGCCGTGCGGTGCGTCGTCAGCGTGTGGGCGACATCGGTGAGCCGGGGCGCGGGGGTGCGGTCGAGGTGGGAGCGCAGCCGGGCCGCCTGGGCACGCAGGGCGCTCTCGCTCTTGGCGGAGAGCAGCAGCGGTGCCGTGCCGTCGGGGTCGGTGGCGGGCGCTTCGGGTGCGGTGGCCGGGGGGAGTTCCAGGATCACGTGTGCGTTGGTGCCGCTGATGCCGAACGCGGAGACGGCGGAGCGCCGGGGGCGGCCGGTCTCGGGCCAGTGCGTGTGCGCGGTGAGGAGTTCGACCGCTCCGGTGGTCCAGTCGACGTGGCCGGTGGGTTCGTCGAGGTGCAGGGTGCGCGGCAGCATGCCGTTGCGCATCGCCAGCACCATCTTCATCACGCCGGCGACTCCGGCGGCGGCCTGGGTGTGCCCGAGGTTGGACTTCACCGCGCCGAGCAGCAGCGGGCGCTCCGCCGGCCGCTGCCGGCCGTAGGTGGCCAGCAGTGCCTGGGCCTCGATCGGGTCGCCGAGCGTGGTGCCCGTACCGTGTGCCTCCACGGCGTCGACCTCGGCGGCGTCCATCCGGGCGTTCGCCAGGGCCTGCCGGATGACGCGCTGCTGGGAGGGGCCGCTGGGGGCGCTGAGTCCGTTGGAGGCGCCGTCCTGGTTGACGGCCGAGCCGCGGACGACGGCGAGCACCTGGTGGCCGTTGCGGCGGGCATCGCTGAGCCGTTCCACCAGCAGCAGGCCGACGCCCTCGCTCCAGCCGGTGCCGTCGGCGGCTGCCGCGAACGGCTTGCAGCGGCCGTCGGGGGCCAGTCCGCGCTGCCGGGCGAACTCCACGAAGGAGGACGGGGTGGACATCACCGTCACACCGCCGGCGACCGCGAGGGAGCACTCGCCCTGGCGCAGTGCCTGCGCGGCCATGTGCAGGGCGACGAGCGAGGACGAGCAGGCCGTGTCGACCGTGACGGCGGGGCCCTCGAAGCCGAAGGTGTAGGAGACCCGGCCGGAGACGACGCTCATGGCGTTGCCGGTGAGCCGGTGTCCGCCGACCTCGTCCCGCGCGGTGTCCAGGACCGTGACGTAGTCGCGGGTGTTGGTGCCGACGAAGACGCCGGTGCCGCTGCCGCGCAGGGACTCCGGGGCGATCCCCGCGCGTTCGAGGACCTCCCAGGTGGTCTCCAGGAGCAGCCGCTGCTGCGGGTCCATGGCGAGGGCCTCGCGCGGGGATACGCCGAAGAAGTCCGCGTCGAAGCCGGCCACGCCGTCGAGGAAGCCGCCGCCGCGGGCGTAGGTGGTGCCCTGGTGGTCGGGGTCGGGGTGGTAGAGGCGGTCCAGGTCCCAGCCGCGGTCGTCGGGCAGCGGGGTGATGGCGTCGCGGCCCTCGGCCAGCAGCCGCCACAGGGCCTCGGGTGAGTCGACGCCGCCGGGGAAGCGGCAGGCCATGCCGACGATCGCCACCGGTTCGTCAAGGGCGGCGGCGGACGCCTGGACTGCGGTGGCGGGCCCTTCGCCGCCCAGCACCTCCGCGCGCAGGTAGGCGGCGACGGCTTCGGCGTTGGGGTGGTCGAAGAGGAGGGTGGCGGGCAGTCGCAGGCCGGCCGCTGCGGAGAGGCGGTTGCGCAGGTCGACGGCCATCAGCGAGTCGAACCCCTGCTCCCGGAAGGCGCGTCGGGCATCGACGGTGTCCGGTGAGGGGTGCCCGAGCACGTGGGCGGCCTCTTCCCTGACCACGGTCAGGAACGCCTGTTCCTGTTCGGCGGGGGGCAGAGCGGCGGTCCGGTCGCGCAGGGGGGAGCGTTCGGTCCGGGGGCCGTCCGCGGGGCCGAGGGCGCGGCGCGCCTCGGGGAGGTCGCCGATCAGAGGGCTGGGGCGGACGGCGGTGAGGGCGGGGGCGTACGCGCTCCAGTCGATGTCGGCGACGGTGACGTGCGTCAGGCCCTGGGCGAGTGCCTGGCGCAGGGCGGCGAGGGCGGGGGCCGCGGCGAGGGGCAGCAGTCCGTCGCGGCTCATCCGGTCGGCGGCGTCGCTGTCGGTGGCCATGCCCTGGCCGGCCCAGGGGCCCCAGGAGACGGAGGTGGCGGGGAGGCCCTGCCGGTGGCGCTGTTCGGCGAGGGCGTCCAGGTAGGCGTTGGCGGCCGCGTAGTTGGCCTGTCCGGCGTTGCCGAGGACGCCGACGATCGAGGAGAACAGCACGAAGTGGTCCAGGTCCAGGTCCCGGGTGAGTTCGTGCAGGTTCTGTGCGGCGCGTGCCTTGGGGCGCAGTACGGTCTCGAAGCGCTCGGGGGTGAGCGCGTCCAGGACACCGTCGTCCAGGACGCCCGCGGCGTGGACGACGCCGGTCAGCGGCAGGTGGGGCGGGATGTCAGCGAGGACGGCGGCCAGGGCGTCGCGGTCGGCGGCGTCGCAGGCGGCGAGGGTGACCTTGACGCCGCGGTCGGTGAGGGCGGCGGCGAGTTCGGGTGCGCCGGGGGCCCGCGGGCCGCGGCGGCCGGCGAGGACGAGGTGTTCGGCGCCGGCGTCGGCGAGCCAGTGGGCGATCTGGGTCCCGAGGGCTCCGGTGCCGCCGGTGACCAGGACGGTGCCGTGGGTGCTCCACCGGGCGCCGGTGTCGCCGCCGGGAGTGATCCGTTCCAGGCGGCGGGCGTAAACCCCGGCCGGGCGGACGGCGATCTGGTCCTCGCCCCCCGCGAGGGCGCTGAGCAGGGCGGGGACGACCCGTCCGTCCAGGGTGCCGGGGAGGTCGACGAGCCCGCCCCAGCTCTGCGGGAACTCCAGCGCGGCCACCCGTCCAAGGCCCCAGGTCTGGGCCTGGACGGGGCTCGTCGGTGCCTCGTGCCGGTCGACGGCGACGGCGCCACGGGTCACGCACCACAGGGGCGCCTGGACACCGGCGCTCTCCAGGGTGCGCAGCAGGTCGGTGGTGGCGGTGAGGCCGCGGGGTACGGAGGGCAGTTCCGGGTGGGGGCGTTCGTCGAGGGCCAGCAGGGAGAGCACGCCGTCGAGGGGGGTGTCGGGCAGGGCGAACGGGTCGTGGGTGCCGGGCAGTTCGCGGACGTCGGTGTGCAGGCCGTGGTCGCGCAGGAGGTCCAGGAGGCGGGTGGTCCACGGGTCGTCGGTGGTGCCGTCGGGGAGGACGACGAGCCAGTGGCCGGTGGCGGTGGGGCCGTCGGCGGGGGTGCGCGGGGTCCAGTGGGTGCGGTAGCTGAGGCGGTCGGCGGCCGCCTGGGTCCTGCGCTGCCGGCGCCAGGAGGAGAGGGTGGGCAGAAGGCTGCCGAGGGAGTCGGCTTCGCTGCCGTCGATGGCGAGGACGGCCGAGAGTTCCTGGAGGTCCTCGCGTTCGACGGCGGCCCAGAATCCGGCCTCGCCCGCTTCGGCGCCGGGGTTCTCGTCGTCGGGGGCGGCCGGGTCCAGCCAGTACCACTGGCGTTGGAAGGCGTAGGTGGGCAGGTCGGCGCGGGTGGGGCCGGTGGGGCCCAGGAGGGCGGACCAGTCGACGGGGACGCCGTGCGCGAAGGCGGTGGCGATGCCCTCGGTGAGGGCGGTGGCCTCGGGGCGGCCGGTGCGCAGGAGGGGGACGAGAACGGGCTCGTCGAGGGTGGTCAGGGAGTCCTGGACCATGGGGGTGAGGACGCCGCCGGGGCCGATCTCCACGAAGGTGGTGACGCCCTCGGCCTCCAGGGCGCGGACGGCGGCGCAGAAACGGACCCCCTCACGGACCTGCCGTACCCAGTAGGCGGGCGAGCGCAGTTCGTCCTCGGTGGCGAGCGCGCCGGTCACCGTGGACACCACGGGGATGCGGGGGGCGTGGAAGGTCAGGCCGTCGGCGACGCGCCGGAAGTCCTCCAGCATGCCGTCCATGTGCGGGGAGTGGAAGGCGTGGCTGACCCGCAGCCGCTTGGTGCGGCGGCCCCGCGCCGCCCAGTGGGCCGCGATCTCGGTGACGGCCTGTTCGTCGCCGGAGACGACGCAGGAGTCGGGCCCGTTGGCGGCGGCGAGGGCGACGCGGTCCTCGCGGCCGGCGAGCTGGGCGCGGATATCCTCCTCGGTGGCCTGGACCGCGATCATGGCGCCGCCCTCGGGCAGTGCCTGCATGAGGGTGCCCCGCGCGGCGACCAGCCGTGCGGCGTCCTGGAGGGTCAGTACGCCGCTGACGTGGGCGGCGGTGAGTTCGCCGATGGAGTGCCCGGCGACGAACCGGGGGGTGACGCCCCAGGACTCGACGAGCCGGAACAGGGCGGTCTCCAGGGCGAACAGCGCGGCCTGGGTGTAGGCGGTCCGGTCGAGGAGAGCGGCCTCGGCGCTGCCCTCCTCCGCGAAGACGATCTCGCGCAGCGGCCGGTCGAGGTGCGGGTCGATCTCGGCGCACACCGCGTCGAAGGCGGTAGCGAACTCCGGGTACGCGGCGTGCAGTGCGCGGCCCATGCCGAGGCGCTGGGAGCCCTGTCCGGCGAAGAGGAACGCGGTGGTGGTCCTGGCGGCGACGCCGGCGGTCAGACCGGTGGCGGTGCGCCCTTCGGCGAGGGCGTCCAGGCCGCGCAGGAACTCCTCCCGGTCGTGCGCGACGAGTACCGCGCGGTGTTCCATCAGGGCCCGGCTCTCCGCGAGAGCACGGGCGACGGCGGCCGGTTCGAGGCCGGCGTGCTCGCGTACGTGGCGGCCGAGGCGTTCGGCCTGGGCGCGCAGGGCGGTTCCGGTGCGGGCGGACAGGATCCACGGCAGTACGCCCGGCCGGGCGGCCGGCCCGGGGTCCGGTGCGGCCTCGGGGGCGGGCGCCTCCTCCAGGACGACATGGGCGTTGGTGCCGCTGATGCCGAAGGAGGAGACGGCGGCGCGGCGGGGGCGGCCGGTGCTCGGCCAGGGCTCGGCCCGCGCGAGGAGCCGGGCGTGGCCCTCGTCCCAGTCGACGTGCCCGGTGGGCTCGTCCAGGTGCAGGGTGCCGGGCAGCTGCCCGTGCCGCATCGCCAGGACCATCTTCATCACGCCGGCGACACCGGCGGCGGCCTGGGTGTGCCCGATGTTGGACTTCATGGCGCCGATCAGCACCGGCCGGTCGGCGGGACGCTGCTGCCCGTACGTGGCGAGCAGGGCGTGCGCCTCGACGGGGTCGCCGAGGGTGGTGCCGGTGCCGTGCGCCTCCACGACGTCGATGTCGGCGGCGGCGAGGCCCGCGCCGCTCAGCGCCTGGCGGATGACGCGTTGCTGGGAGGGGCCGTTGGGGGCGGTGAGGCCGTTGGACGCGCCGTCCTGGTTGACGGCCGAGCCCTTCAGCACGGCGAGGACGGGATGGCCGTGGCGTACGGCATCGCTGAGCCGCTCCACGAGCAGCATGCCGACGCCCTCGCTCCAGCCGGTGCCGTCGGCGGCGGCCGCGAACGGCTTGCAGCGGCCGTCGGGGGCCAGCCCGCGCTGCCGGGCGAACTCCACGAACATCTGCGGTGTGGACATCACGGTCGCGCCGCCGACCAGGGCCATGGAGCACTCGCCGCGCCGCAGCGCGTGCGCGGCCAGGTGCAGGGCGACCAGCGACGACGAGCAGGCCGTGTCCACGGTCAGCGCGGGGCCCTCCAGGCCCAGGACGTAGGAGATCCGGCCGGAGGCGATGCTGATGTGGTTGCCGGTCAGCAGGTGCCCGCCGACCTCGGCGGCACGCCGGCCACCCTCGGCGTCGTACCCTCCGTGGCCGGTGCCGACGTAGACACCGGTGCGGCTGCCCGCCAGGGACTCCGGGTCGAGGCCGGCCCGTTCGACCGCCTCCCACGCGGTCTCCAGCAGCAGCCGCTGCTGGGGATCCATGGCGAGGGCCTCGCGCGGGGATATCCCGAAGAATCCGGCGTCGAACTCGCCCGCCTCGTGCAGGAATCCGCCCTCGCGGGCGTAGGTGGTGCCCTGGCGGTCCGGGTCGGGGTGGTGGAGCGTGTCCAGGTCCCAGCCACGGTTACGGGGGAAGGAGGAGATCGCGTCGACGCCGTCGCGCAGCAGGTCCCAGAGTTCCTCGGGCGAGCGGACGCCGCCGGGGAAGCGGCAGGCCATCGAGACGATCGCGAGGGGCTCCCGCTGCTTCGCCTCGGTCTCGTCCAGTTGCTGACGGGTCTCGTGAAGGTCCGCGATCGCGCGCTTGAGGTACTCGCGCAGCTTCTCCTCGTTCGACATCAGAACGCCAATCGTTCGGTGGGATGCCGGACCTTGGGGCACAGAGCGCCGACACGCACGTCCGACCGTTTCCCCGCCATCTTCGTCAAGGTGGACTGCGGGTTTCCCTAGATGACGGCCGGCTCCCCCGCCACAGGGCGGGCCGTCCGGCGGCGGCCATGTATAGGGATTTCCCGGTCCCCGGGTCGCTAGCGTCACTCCTCGCGCGTCACGTCACGAAGTACACGTAAGGGGCCTCCCTATGACCGCCGCCTCCCACGACCTGCCCTGCCTCAGTCTCGAAGCGCCCAAGACGCTGGAGCTGAGCCCGCTCCTGCGCGCCCTGCAGGACCGGGGGCCGATCCACAAGGTGCGCACCCCCGCCGGGGACGAGGCATGGCTGGTGACCCGCCACGCCGAGCTCAAGCAGCTGCTGCACGACGAGCGCATCGGCCGCACGCACCCCGATCCGGCCTCCGCCGCGCAGTACGTCCGCAGCCCGTTCCTGGACCTGCTGATCAGCGACGCCGACGCCGAGACCGGGCGCCGGCAGCACGCCGAGACCCGGCGCCTGCTCACGCCGTTGTTCTCGGCCCGGCGCGTGGCGGAGATGCGGCCGAAGGTGGAGGAGGCCGCGGACACCCTGCTGGACGCGTTCCTCGCCCAGGGCCCGCCCGGCGACCTGCACGGCGAACTCACCGTGCCGTTCGCCCTCACCGTGCTCTGCGAGGTCATCGGCGTCCCGCCGGAGCGCCGCGAGGAACTGACCACCCTGCTCGCCGGCATCGCCAAACTGGACGACCGTGACAGCGCCCTGCGCGCACAGGCCGACCTGACCGCGTACGTCGAGAGGCTGGTCGCGTACAAGAAGGCCGAGCCCGGCCCCGACCTCATCTCCCGCCTCAACGACGGCGACCTGCCCGAGGACCGCGTCACACACCTCGCCTCGGGCCTGCTGTTCGCCGGCCTGGACAGCGTCGCGAGCATCATGGACAACGGTGTGGCCCTGCTGGCCTCCCACCCCGAACAGCGCGCCGCCGCACTGGCCGACCCCGAGGTGATGAACCGCGCCGTGGAGGAGGTCCTGCGCACCGCCCGCGCCGGCGGCTCGGTCCTCCCGCCCCGCTACGCCAGCGAGGACATGGAGTTCGGCGGGGTGACGATCCGCTCCGGCGACCTGGTCCTCTTCGACCTCGGCCTGCCCAACTTCGACGAGCGCGCCTTCACCACTCCGGGGAACTTCGACGTCACCCGGTCCCCCAACCCCCACCTGACCTTCGGCCACGGCATCTGGCACTGCATCGGCGCCCCCCTCGCCCGCCTGGAACTCACCACCATGTTCACCAGGCTGTTCACCCGCCTCCCCGGCCTCCGCCTGGAGATCCCCGTGGAACAACTCCGCCAGAAGGAGGGCCAGCTCTCGGGGGGCTTCGCGGAACTCCGCGTCACCTGGTAGGGGCGGCGCCCCGGGCTCCGCGGGTCCGACCGCCCGCCCAGGCGTGCCGGCGCCGGACCTGGGCCGCGGCCGGGGCCGCCTTCGGCACGATGCGCGTGGCGGGGGCCGGGGCGCCCACGGGTACGTCCGAGGCAGGTGGCGGGCGGCAAAGGTTGCGCGTCCGGCCCTTCCACCGCTCCCTCGCGGGTGCGTGGCGCCATGGCCACCGCAGAGTGCTTTTCCGGCCAAGGGCAGGAGCTGATCAGGGCCGCGAGGACGAGGGTGGCGTGGGGTTCAGGGCGGGGCCGTGGCTCCGGTCAGTCCTGGCGGAAGGGGCAGTTGTCGGGGCAGTCGTTGCCGGCCCGGCGTCCGCCCTCCTCACGGGCACACGCCTCGTGCGCGTCGCACACCTCGTGCGCGCCGGGCCACGGGGAGGCGTCGTACGGCTCGTGTCCCGTCGCGCCGCGGCCGGCGTCCCCGGCGTCGGCCGTCCCGTCGCCGTCGCGCTCCGGGGCCGGGCCCATCAGCACCTCCAGGCCGGCCCGTAGGTACCGCTCCAGTGTGGCGTCCGGCGCCGAGGCCAGGGCAGGGGAGCGGATCTCCGTGCGCATCAGGCTGGTACCCAGCACCCAGGCCGCCAGGAGTTCCGCGCGCAGATCGGCGTCGGGTCCGCCGAGGCGGGCCGCCAGGCGTGTGGAGAACACTTCGGTGTACTCGGCGCGCAAGCGCCCCACCGCCTCGTCACGGCCGGAGGACCGCAGCACGGACAGCACCGGGTGCGGGAAGCCGTCCTCCCTCGGCTCCCCCAGCAGCAGGGCGCAGAACCAGTCGGGGATCGCCTCGAAGGGCTCCTGGAACAGCGGCTCGAACATCTTGCCGGTGCAGGCCACGTCGTTGAACAGTGCCGCCTTCGAACCGAAGTAGCGGTAGACGAGGGCGGCGTCCACGCCCACGTCACCGGCGATGTCCCGCACGCTGGTGCCCTCGTAGCCGTACTTGCCGAAGCGGAAGGACGCGGCGACCCTGAGCGCGGTGCGCGTGGCCGAGGCCGAGCGCCTGCGGACCACTTCCTTCGACGTCTCGCCGTTCTGCACTGCCGTCACGTCACCGCACCTCCGTCATTCGTGCCCCATCCGCCGTCGGTTCATGTTCCAGGGTACGGCGCGTGTCTCAAAGTCATCGGCCTGATGTCATCGATCGTTGACTTAATTCCCGTCAGATGCCATACCTGAAGTCGTTCAACGATTGATGACTTAAGTGCCTGCCATGCCAGGGCGGTACCACGGGGGCATCCGTGACCGGTCCGCCCGCCCGGCGCGGCGGCCGCGCCCCGTCGCGCACCACCGCCGCCGTCGCAGGTGGGCACCGCCATGACCGGAAAGGTGAACACCTATGTCTGAGCAACGCGTTGCCGTGATCGGAACCGGTTACGTCGGACTGACCACCGGCGCCTGCCTCGCCACTCTCGGCCACCTCGTGGTGTGCGCGGACGCCGACCCGCACAAGGTCGCGCGGCTGCGCGAGGGCACGGTGGACATCCTGGAGCCGGACCTCCCCGAAGCGGTGCAGGACGGTCTGAACACGGGCCGGCTGGAGTTCACCGGGGACACCGCGGCCGCCGTGGCCGAGGCCGGGGTGGTGTTCCTGTGCCTGCCCACCCCCATGGGGGCAGGGGGTGCGGCCGACCTCGCCGCCGTGGAGGCCGTCGCCGGCCAGATCCGCGAGGTGCTGCCGACCGGCTGCGTCGTGGTCAACAAGTCGACCGTGCCGGTCGGTACGAGCGAGCGGGTCGCCGCGCTGCTCGGCCGGGCGGACGTGGCCGTGGTGAGCAACCCCGAGTTCCTGCGCGAGGGGCGCGCCGTCCACGACTTCCGGCATCCCGACCGCATCGTGATCGGCGCCGCCGACCGTGACGCCGGCCGGCGGCTGGCCGACCTCTACGCCGACCTGGACGCGCCGCTGGTGCTCACCGACCCCGCCAGCGCCGAACTGACCAAATACGCCGCGAACTTCTTCCTCGCGATGAAGCTGTCCTTCGCCAACAACCTCGCCACCGTCTGCGAACGCTTCGGTGCCGACATCACCGACGTCACCGAGGGCATCGGGCGCGACCCGCGCATCGGCGACGCGTTCCTCCGGCCCGGCCCCGGCTGGGGCGGCTCCTGCCTGCCCAAGGACACCCACGCCCTGCTGACCGCCTGCGACCAGGCCGGCGTCGACTTCCCGCTGCTGAGCGCCACCATCGAGACCAACGTCGTCCACCAGCGCCAGCTCGTCGAACGCCTCGCCGCCGCCTGCGGCCGCGCCGACGGCTCGCTGCGCGGCGTGCGGCTCGCCCTGTACGGCCTGACCTTCAAGGCCGGCACCTCCGACCTGCGCGACTCGCCCGCGCTCGCCGTCGCCCGGCTGCTGCGCGAGCGGGGCGCCGAACTCACCGCGTACGACCCGGCGTTGCGCGAGGAGCGGCCGGACCTCAGCGATCTGGTCGACCTCGTCGACGACCCGGTGCGGGCGGCGGAGGGGGCCGCGGCCTGTGTGGTCCTCACCGAGTGGCCGGAACTGCGCGAGCTGGACTGGGCGGCGATCGGTGCCCGCATGACCGGCCACGAGGTCCATGACTTCCGCAATCTGCTGGACGCGGACCGGCTGGCACGGGCCGGGCTGAGTTGGCAGGGCCTGGGGCGCGCGGCGACGCCGGCGCGGGTGGCCTGACGTACACACCGGGCCCGTGCCCCGTCCGCGCGGCCGCGACACCCCCCTGCCTCGCTCCCCTCACCGAAATCTCCGAAGAACGCTCTACGAAGGATTTACGCCATGCGAGTCCTGTGCACCACCCTCGGCAGCCCCTCCCATGGGCGTGCCCAACTCCCCCTGCTGCGTGCCCTGGTCAAGGCGGGGCACCAGGTGCGGGTGATCACCAATGACACCCTCGTCCCCGTCTTCGCCGAAGACGACGTCCAGGTGAACCCCGCGCTGCCGGAGTTCGACCCGACGTCCGGGCTCGATCAGTACCTCGCCGAGATCCGGAACATCGCCGACGCGGCGGAGCGGATGGCGGAACTGGTCCGGCTGATGCAGCGGAACCTGGCCGGACCGGACATCAAGCCGTACCTGGGCGTCCTGCTTCCCCTCGCCCGCGACTTCCGCCCCGACCTGATCCTGCGTGACGGCATGGACATGTCCGCCGTACTCACCGCCGAGCTGCTGGGCATACCCCAGCTGCCCACGCCCTCCGGTTTCAGCAACATCATGGACCCCGTCCAGGTGCTTCCCGAGCTCAACAACCGGCGTGCGGAGCTGGGACTGCCCGTGCACGAGGACCCGCTGTCCCTCGTCCCGCACGGCCGCGTCGACTACGTACCGCCCGCCTTCTCCTTCACCCAGCACCTGCCCGCGTCGTGGGCCTACCGGCAGACCGTGGACGTCGAACGCCGCGCGGTGCTGCCCGAGTGGGCGGCCCAACTGCCCACGGACCGGCCCCTGGTGTACGCCGCGATCGGCACCGCCCTGCCCATGCTCCACCACCGCAAGCCCGCCCCGTCCACGCCGCTGCCGGTGGTGTTCCCGGACCCCGTCGAGAGCCTGGGCGCGATCCTCGGGGCGGTGGCGGAGCTGGACGACTGCACCGTGGTCGTCTCGACCTCCGGGATTCCGGTCGACACCGAGCGGGTGCCCGCGCACGTCCACGTCGCCGAGCGGGTGCCGCAGCCGCTGCTGCTGGAGTCCGTCGACCTCTTCCTCACCCACGGCGGCTTCAACAGCATCCGCGAGGCGATGCGCACCGGCACACCGCTGGCGGTGCTGCCGCACTTCGGCGACCAGCACGCCAACGCGGACCGCGTGGAGGAGCTGGGCCTGGGCCGCCACCTCACCGACCGCGGCGCGGCCGGCATCGCCGCCGCCTGCCGGGAGCTCCTCGCCGACCCGGCACCCCGGGCGCGGGCCGGGGCGGCCCGGCTGACGATGCTGACGCTGCCGGAGATCGAGCACGCCGTCGGTGACCTCGAAGGGATCGCCGGCTGACCGATCGGCCACCGGGCCGGGGCGGTACGGGAGCCATCTCCCGCCGCCCCGGCCCTCCCGCTGTTTCCGTCACCCACCACCCTTGAGGACGACACGTGACCTTCTCCGAGACCCGGCAACAGGGCACGGCCGGGGACGCGCCCGCGCGGTTCAGCCACCGGCAGATCACCACCGTCATGTCCGGGCTGGCCCTCAGCATGTTCCTGGGAGCACTGGACCAGACCGTGGTCGCCTCCGCGCTGCGGACCATCGCCGACGACCTGCACGGGCTGACGGCCCAGGCGTGGGTGACCACCGCCTATCTCATCACCGGCACCCTCGCCACCCCGCTGTACGGCAAGCTCTCCGACATCCACGGCCGCCGGCCCGTCTACCTCGTCGCGATCGGCCTGTTCACGGCCGGCTCGCTGCTGTGCGGGGCCGCCGGATCGATCTACGAACTCGCCGCGTTCCGCGCCGTGCAGGGCCTCGGCGGCGGTGGCCTGATATCGCTTGCCATGACCATCATCGCCGACATCACCACCCCACGCGAACGAGGCCGTTACCAGGGCTACTTCATGGCGGTGTTCGGCGGCGCCAGCATCGCCGGCCCGTTGGTGGGGGGCGCGTTCGCGGACCGGGCCGACATCCTCGGCATCGCCGGCTGGCGCTGGATCTTCCTGATCAACGTGCCGCTCGCCGCCGCGGCCGCCGCGGCACTCGTCCGCGTGCTGCGCTTCCCCCACCAAAGGGTGCGGCACCGGCTCGACTACCTCGGCGCGCTCACCCTGGCCGTGGGCCTGGTGCCGCTGCTGACCGTCGCCGAACAGGGCCGCACCTGGGGCTGGGGCTCCCCCCAGGCGCTGCTGGCCTACGCGGTCGGCGCGGCGGGCCTCGCCGCGTTCGTCGTGGTGGAGCGGCGGATGGGCGAGGCCGCGCTGCTGCCGCAACGCCTGTTCCGCATCCGCACCTTCCGCCTCGGTGTCACGCTGAACTTCGTCTGCGGCATCGGCATGTTCGGCGCGATGACGACCCTGCCTCTCCACCTCCAACTCATCCGCGGCATGAGCCCGATGGCGGCCGGCCTGGCCACGCTGCCGACCGTCGCCGCGAACCTCGTCGTCACGCTGCTGGTGGGCCGGCTGGTCGCCCGCAACGGCCGCTTCAAGCTCCCGCTCGTCGCCGGATTCGCCTCGTTGGCCGCCGCGCTGCTGGTCTTCGCCACGCTGCGGGTGGACAGCCCGATGTGGCACGCGATGCTCGGCATGGCCCTGATGGGCGCGGGGCTCGGCGCGTCGATGCAGAACCTGACCGCGCTCTCGCAGTCCGAGATCCCCCGCACGGAGATGGGCGCGGCCACCGCGTCGATCAACTTCTTCCGCTCCAACGGCGGCACGGTCGGCACCGCGGCCTTCCTGTCGCTGCTGTTCGCCACGGCCGCCGGTCACATCACCGACCGGCTGGCCACCGCCCGCCACGACCCGGGATTCCGCCACCTGCTGTCCCGCCCCGACAACGCGCACGCCCTCGCGGGCGTCCTACGTCCCGACGGCGGCGTCAACCTGGAGGACTCCGCCTTCCTGCACGCCCTCGACCCCGCCGCGGCGCTGCCCTTCCTCCAGGGATACGCCGCCTCGATGCGGATCGTCTTCCTCACCGGCGCCGCCGTGACCCTGGCCGCCCTCCTGGCAGCGGCCTGGCGGGTGCCGAACCTCACGCTCTCCGACGAGTAGCCGGGCCCGGCCGGCACGAGGCAGCGACGGCAAAGCTCCATGCCCTTGGCACCGCCAAGGCGCGTACGGTCCGGGTGCCGGCCGCGTCCACGGCCGGCACCCGGACCGTTCGGCGGCGGCCAGGAACACGCACGCCCCTTTCCGGCCGCCCCATCCACCTCGTCACGCAAAAGATGCCTGGTCAGCGTACTGACCAGGCATCTTTTGCGAGTGTGTCCGAGGGGGGACTTGAACTCTCCACTCGGGCACCAGCCTGCAAGTGCCCTGACCTGCGAAAACGCCCGTCGACAGGCTTGATCCCGGCGGGCGTTTCTCCTGTTCTTTCCTGCTGTTTCAGGCCCCTTCGGACCGCTGTTGGTCATGCGTTGGTCACGTGCCCAACCCCTCCTCCGAGGTGTCCGCCCCTGGTCAGGCTCCCTGGGCGGTGCCACAAGGCTACGCCCGGTCTGCACGGCCGCGTACGTGACCACGTACCGGGGTGGGCTGGGCGGTTGGGAACCTGTTTATGCAAGGACACGCATAGTCGCGTTCACGCATAGACGCGTGGCACCGCCCCCTCTACTGTCGTTCGGCAGGTGGCCCAAACAGGGTCAGAGCAAGGGGGTCTGGCATGTCCGAACGGTCGGCACTCACCCGCCTCACGGGCAACGGCAACGGCGAGTGCGGGGAGAAGGACTGCCCGAACGTGTACCGCACGGCGTCGGGCTCGTTCGTCGTGCAGGGCGATGTGTCCCACGCGTTCGCCCCTCCCGCTGGGGAAGGGCTTGTGGAAATCCCGGAGACGGTTCTGAGGGAGGCGATTCGTGCACTTGGATGGTGACGCGTGGAACAACTGCTTCGATTCCATGAGGCATGATGCGTGGCGACTGGAAACGCTGCCCACATACACCATGGCTCAGGAAGCCGAGAAGATGAGTCGATTCCTCGCGGGCGAGAAATCCCCGGATGATTACACGTCCGGCTGGATGGATGAGGTTCGGCAGTGGGTCGCGCAAGGAAAGAGTGTCGGCAGGGTGCACGTCGTCACTCGCCCGCTTTCGGACTACCTTCGATTCGAGTTCGAATATTACTACCGGCACCATGTAAGGGTGGGTGAGGATATTCGAATTCTCGACCTCACCGACCGAAAGAACCCGGGACTCCCTGATCAGGATTTCTGGATGTTCGATGAGTCCAAGGTGGTCCTGATGAATTACCGGGCGGACGGGACTCAGACTAACCGCGAACTGCATGAAGGTGATCCTGAACCGTATCGACAGTGGAAGCGGATCGCCGTTGCCGAGTCGGTTCCATTCTTGGAGTACGTGAGCGGGTGACTTTCGAGCCCGAGCAGTTGGGTCAGCCGAAGCAGGAGTTGGCGGCTCGACTGAAAGAACTGCGTAGGCGAGCCGGTCTCACTGGGGACCGGCTCGCTCGGCGTTGCAACATGTCTCAGTCGAAAATCAGCCGGATAGAAAACGGGAAAGTTCAGCCGAGTCTCCTGGACCTGGAAAGAATCCTCCGTGCTGTGGTGGCTCCCCCTGACGTGGTCGAGGAGGTCGTGGCCCTCGCTCGGCTAGCGAACACGGAGTGGCAAGACCTGCGCTCGCTTCGCCGCCGAGGTCTGGAGAAGAAGCAAACCGAGCTGGCCGCTCTTGAGTCTTCGTCTACCGAGTTTCGCTTCTTTCTCCTTTCGATGATTACAGGACTACTTTCCACACCCGAATATATTCGCGCCAGTCTCGCCCACTCACCCGCCGACGTCACTAAAACCATCGCTCGAAAGTTGGAGCGGCAGGAAGTACTTCACGACACGACGAAGCAGTTCACCTTCATCCTTACTGAACAGGCGGCAAGGTGGCCTCTCCTGCCTCCGGCTGCGATGGCGATGCAGCTCGACTGGTTGGCCTCCCTTAGCCGTCTATCAAACGTGAAGCTGGGCGTTATCCCGATCGAGGGGCACAAACCCATCGCACCGATGGACACCTTTACGGTCTATGACAACACCCTGGCCACTGTGGAGAACACGACCGGCGTGGTGGTTCTGAGAGATCCAAGGGATATCGAAATTCACTTGGACTTGTTCTCTCAACTGGAAGGGTATGCGTTGTTTGAAGGCGCCGCGCGAGACTTGCTGACAGAGTGGTCCGCTGCTTGCCGTTCATGATCTTTAGTCCATGACGGGAAAGATCTGCACAGTTGCCGTCTTCTGGGTCAAGGATTACCTCCATGACAGTGACCGACCGAATCCACGAGGGTGTGCGCTCATGACGGTGGGGCGTATGACGTTGCGGGTATCGCGTGACGGCGGCCGGACTTTCGGCCCCGCACGTGAAGTGCGAGTAGATCCGCAACGTAATGCGGAGATGCCGAATTCACTCATCCAGTATCCGCCGTGCATGTGTCCCCGATGCTCCGAACGTGTGGCACTGCGAGGACCCGCCTGATGTCCAGGGCGGGGCGGTCGGTACTCCGGCGCTTGGCCGGAACGCGGGCGGTGACGCCGCGCGCTGTCTCCCCTTGCCTCCCGCCCGGTCCCGGGCGAGGAGTTCCCAGAAGGAAGGTAGGTCTGATGATGGAGCACGACACCACGTCGGCGGCCCCCGAGAGGGGTGGCCTGCTCGTCGCGAAGCGGCAGATCGTGGCTGCGCGCACTCGCGCCGAGCAGGAGTCGGACAACACCAGCGGCCGTTCCGACGGCAACGACTGACGGGAGCGCCCACGTTGCTTGACTCGGTCTCGTGGGCGGGGCGTCTGGGCGGGGACACGTTCCTCGCCCAGACGTACCACCGCTCCTACGCGCACTTCCCCGGAGCTGCCGACATGGCGGGGCTGTTCTCCTGGGACGACCTGAACCGGATCATCGCCGCACAGCGGTTGGAGCCGCCCCGGCTGCGCCTCTCGATCGACGGGGAGATGGTTCCGCTGCACCGCTACGCGACCCTGACGACGAATCGTCGTGGGGTCACGTGGTCTCGCATCCAGCCATCCGAGTTCCACACGCAGCTCAAGGACGGGGCTTCTCTGGTCCTCGATGCGGTGGAGAGGATCCACCCCGCCGTGCGAACGGCTGCCGAAGGTCTGGAGCGCTTCCTTGGGACCTCGGTGCAGGCCAACGCCTATGCCTCGTGGACGGGGCGCGAGGGCTTCGGCCGGCACTGGGACGACCACGATGTCGTGGTAGTGCAACTGCACGGCTCAAAGCGATGGCGCTTGTGGGGCGTGACCCGTGAGGCGCCTACCTTCCGGGACGTGGAACCACCGCAGGAACCGGAAGGCGAGCCGATAGCGGACTTCGTCCTGTCGCCGGGTGATGTGCTCTACCTGCCACGCGGCTGGTGGCACTCGGTCATGGCCGATCAGGGTACGGAATCCCTGCATCTGACGTTCGGCCTGGTTCCGCATACGGGTGCGGACCTCATGCTCTGGGTCATCGATCAGCTCCGGGCATCCCTCACGCTGCGCCGGGATGTTCCCCGCTTCGGCACACCCGAGGAGCAGTCGGACTTCACCGACGCCTTGCGCCGCGTGGTGGCCGACATGCTGACGGACCCTCGGCTTGTGGAGCGGTGGGCCGAGTCGATCGACACGACCGACCTGGGCCACGCGATCCCCTCTCTGCCGTACGTGGACGGGCTCCCTGCACAGCCGGGGATCACGGTCAAGCTCACCACTCCGAGGGGACGCCTGACACCGAACCTCGCACAGGGCACGGTGACCTTCGCGGCGGCCGGTACGGCGTGGGACTTCGCCGAGGCTGCCGCGCCCGCGCTGGGCACGCTGCTCACCAACCAGCCGACCACACTCGGCGAACTCGCCGACTCCGCTGGGCTGGAGGTCAAGGAGGTGGCCGAACTGGTCTCCGCCCTCATCGACGGCCATGCCGTCGCAGTCGTGGGGACGGCACTGTGACCGCCGCGCTCTCCCTGGGGACATACCGCGTGCGTGCTGTCAGTCAGGCGGCACGCACCGCCCTGGCTGCCGGTAGCCCCTGGGTGGACACAGCACCCAACTACGGTCGTGGTCGGGCGCATGAGGAGTTGCGCCCGGTTCTCGGCGAGCATCCGACCGTCCGGGTGGCCACGAAGACGGGGTTCTTCACGGCGGAGCAAGGCCGCGCCGCCCTGGCTGACGGCGTGCTCGCCAGGGAAGGGGCGCCCGGTAGGCACAGCCTTGAGCGGGGCTTCGTCCGCTGGCAGACGGAGCAGTCGTTGGCCGCGCTCGGGCGTGTGGACCTGGTGTTCGTGCACAACCCCGAGCACCACGGGCACGGTCTCGGCCGTGCCGTTCTGCACGGGCGTGTGCGGGACGCCTTCACGGCGCTGGAAGAGTTCGCCCATACGGGCAGGATCGGCGGGTACGGCGTCGCCACCTGGTCGGGTCTGACCTCCGAAGCGTTCACCGTTGCCGAGTTGCTTGCACTCGCCCGGCAGGCGGCGGGTTCTGCCGAGCACCACTTCACGGGGTTGCAGACGCCCGTCAGTCTGATCATGGACGACTTGATCAGGCAGGCACTCGACGGCGGCGGGCCGCTGGTGCAGGCGAAGGACGCAGGTCTGATCACGTTCGGCTCCGCTCCTCTGCACGGCGGTGCGCTCTTGGAAGCGATGACCCCCGAACTGGTGAACTTCATCCGCCCCGGCCTGTCGGCCGCAGCCGCCGCCCTGCTGGCCGCTGGCTCATGCCCTGGCCTCGATGTCGTCCTGACTTCCGCGAGCACCCGCGAGCACTGGGACGATGTGGCCAAAGCTCTGGCTGCGCCGCTCACGGCCCAGGAACTCAGGAGAGTGACAGATGAACTCGCCTCTGAATAAGGAGGTGCAGGCCCTCATGGAGGCCGCCCACGACAGGGCGGGCAAAGCTCTGGGGATCACCTGCACGGGACCGCTGGCGTGGGGCTTTCTCGGTGTCACCTTGGGACGCCGAGCCGGGGACCGATGGCTACGGGTCAGCCGGACGGCGGCGAGGAACGCGGGCAGGAAGGAGGGGGAGGGCATCGTCGGTGCTTCCGAGTCGGTACCTGATGGCGTCCCCCGCCCCCGCCTGCACGGGGTGCACGACTGGACTGACGGCGAGTGGGCCTTTGAGGCGGAAGTCCTGGACTACGTGACGCAACCCGTGGTGTCTGCGGATCGGGCCGACATCGACCATGATCCGGGGTTGCCTGACGAGTGGTGGGCTGACCTTCGCCGAGCCCTTGCCTTGCTCGCTGAAGCGGAGGGGGTGAAGACGACCGTCCGGGACGGGTGGATCGAACGCGCCTTCCCCCAGTTCCTCGGCATCCCGGCTCCCATCAAGGTGGAGCGTGTGACCGGTCATGGTGACCTGCACTGGGGGAATCTCACCGCTGCGCCCCTGTGTCTGCTGGACTGGGAGCGGTGGGGCCTCGTGCCTTTCGGCTACGACGCGGGACTCCTCCACGCCAACAGCCTGCTTGTGCCGGACGTGGCCGCCCGCATCCGCAAGGTGTTCGCGCCGATCCTCGACACCCCCGCCGGCCGAGTCGGGGAACTCGCGGCCCTGGCCGAGATGCTGCAAGCCGTGGCCCGGGGCTGGTACCCCGACCTTGCTCCCCGACTCGTGGCCCGCGCAGAAGCGCTCACGGGAGTGCGCCCGCCCGTCCCGGTTCACTCCGAGGTGAACGCCTGACTGCGCGTCCTGTGCGCCTGTCTCAGGCGTTTTCTCCGATGTGCCGGTACAGGGTGGCCCGGGAGATCCCCAGGGCCTTGGCGATGGCTGTGACGCTTTCTCCCTTGGCGTGCCGGGCACGGGCTATGGCTAGCTTGTCGTCGTCGACGACGGAGGGGCGTCCGCCGTGTCGGCCCTGCCGGGCCGCAGTGTCCAGCCCCTCCAACGTCTTCTCCCGGATGCCTTCCCGCTCGACCTCGGCGGCCACGGCCAGGACGGCGAAGACGATGGCTCCCGCCCCGTTCGGGTCGTACACCCCTTGCAGGGGGCCGGAGAGGAGTTCGAGTTGGATGCCGTCCGCTTGCAGGGTGGCGGACAGGGTCATCAGCTCGGCGGCGTTTCGGGCAAGGCGTTTCATCTCGACCACGGTCAGGATGACCGGTTGGTTCGGCGCAGCCGCCTTGATCTCCCGTGCCAGGGTGAGCGCCTTGTCCAGCTCCGGCCGCTCCTTCACACGGGTACTGATCTTCTCCGAGAACACACGCGTGCACTGTGCCCCGGCAAGGGCGTCCAACTGGGACTGGAGTTCCTGCCCGACCGTGGAACAGCGGGCGTAGCCAAGCCGGATCGCTGCGCCCGGTGCGGCTTCGGCCACCACGGGCACGGGCTCCCCCTGCACCCAGCGCTTACCGGGGTTGCGGTCGGCCGGGGTCTTCACCGTGAGTTCCGCCTTGAGCGCCGGTACGAGGGCGAAGCGGCCCGTATGGTAGTTCGCTGCCACCTTGCCCGCGCCGGTACGGCAAGGGCTACCGGCAGGGGCCTGGCACTTCGGGCAGTCGTGGCGTTCGACCTGTTCGGCCGGGGTGATCTTCTTGGGCATGGCCCGACTGTCTCATAAACATGTCTCGAAAGCTACTCGTGAGACGGATCTTTTGAGACGAGTTTCGAGACGCGGAAGCGGGGGTGAAACGGACACGGCTCGACGTCGCGCCGGGTGTCTCACTATCGATGGTTTATGAGACGGCCTGGCGTTGGTCCTGGTGGCGCTGACGCGCCCGGCGGGAACCTGCCCGCACCGGCCACGGCAAGGTGCTGTGCGCCTGTCTCGCGGCCTGCCGCACTGTGGTCGACCATGGCCAGGCTCGTGCTCTGCCGTGTGCCCAGGGCGGCGCACAGCCGTTCGCCTGTCGGCGGCGGGAAGGGTCGACGGGAAGTGCAAGGGGGGTGGGGGTATGACCCCCTGGGCGTTCCTTGCCCGACCGCCATGTCATAGCAGCCAAGATCCTGCCACGGTTCCAGACCTCGTCAGAGCGACGGCGCAGGCAGACGGCGGCGGAGAAGCGGCAGGCGGTAGGCGCACGTTGGGCTTGAGGCGACGGCGAAGGACTGCACAAGAGTGAGGGCTTTCGAGGCTTACGGAAAGCGGCCTTGCTCTGTGGCCGCGTAAGCGGCCCCCATCGCTTGCCGTAGAGGGAGGGGGCTTCGTTCCCTGGGGGCGCGGCAGCGCCCCACCTGGCCAGTGTCTTGAGCTTGCTCCTGTCGGCCCCCTTCGGGGCCGCACTGCCGTGGACAGCTTGCGACTGTGGCGGCGGAGCCGCCCCCTTGTCGCTGGCCCCTGCGTCGTTGCCTTGCCTCGTTGGGGCGCTGCCGCGCCCCGCTTGTGTTCGCCGCTGCTCATGAGGCTTCGCTCTGTCGGCCCCCTTCGGGGCCGCACTGCCCTGCCTGGCTGAAGACTGTCTGTGATGTCCCTATTAGATATACAGCTCACCGACAAGGCGCACGACGCCCTGAAGCGGATCAAGCGCCCTGGCGGCACGCCCTCCAGGGACGCCCAGTAGCAACCACGACAGACAAGGGGAAGTAGCCGGGTGGCAAAGCGCGGCAACGGGCTCGGCGGGACTCCGGTGGAGATCCCGCGTACGGGCCGACCGAACACTTGGGGCGTGCGTACGCCCCTGCACTTCAACAAGGCGACAGGGAAGCGTGAGCGCTACTGGATAGGCCGGGATTACAAGAACAAGACAGCGGCGGAGCGGGCGCTCAGGGTCTGGATCACCGACTACGAAGCGGGCAAGGTCGCGGCCCGTTCGGACATGAAACTCGGCGACTGGCTGGACAAGTGGCTGAGCAACCACAGGAAGGAGGGAACGACGATGGCCGGTTACGAGACGAAGGTTCGCCTTCACATCAAGCCGCACATCGGCGGCGTGAAGCTGTGCGAAATCACCGACGACACCCTTGACGACCTGTACCGGCTTCTGGAAACGGCCCCCTGCCCGACCAACAACGGCAAACCGCTCGGGGCCAAGAGCGTGCGCCACGTGCACAACATCCTGTCCGGTGCACTGGGGGCGGCCGTACCCAAGCTGATATCCGTGAACCCCGCCGCCATGGCACATCCGCCCACGGCCCGGCAGATCCGGGCGCAGGAGTCGAAGTACCCGACCCTGGACGACGGGCAGACAGCCCGGTTCCTGGAGACCGTGTGGCAGCCGTGCGGCAACCGGGCCTGTGACGGGGGCCTGGCGCACCACTGCCTTCGGGACGCGCCGCTGTGGACCGTGTACGCCGCTACCGGTGTGCGCCGCAGTGAAGCGCTGGGCATGAAATGGTCCCTCGTGAACTGAGATGCGGGGTCCATCGAACTGGGCTGGGTTGTGATCGAAGAGGGCAACACCTACCGGCTGCGCAAGCTCACCAAGGACGGCGACGATAACGCCGTCATCTACGTGGACCAGTCCGTGATGAACGTCCTCAAGTGGCAGCGGGAACGCCAGGACGCGGAGCGGGAACGGCTCGGCCCCGCCTGGGTGGACCGTGACCTGGTGTTCGGGCGGGACGGCTTCAAGCTGTACCGGGGTGAGGCGGGCGGACCGCAGGACCCCGAGAAGGTGTCGGCACGGTGGCGCACGATGCGCAACCGGCTGCACCTGCCCGAGGACTTCCGTATCCACGACTGGCGGCACAGCAAGGTCACGAACGACCTGGAGGCCGGGGAGAACCCCGTCGAGGTCTCCGCCAACGTCCGGCACCACTCGCCGGGCTACACCATGGCCCGGTACGGCCACTCACGTAAGGACGGAGCGCGCCGACTGGCCGCCTCCGGAGCGGGCCGACTCGGCCTGTCATCCCTGGTCTGACCTGGGAACTCTCTGGGCTGTTGGTCACGTGGTTGGTCACGCCACAGCCGGAGAAACAGAAAAACCCCACGTGAAGTGGGGTCTCTGCTGGTGTCCGAGGGGGGACTTGAACCCCCACGCCCGATAAAGGGCACTAGCACCTCAAGCTAGCGCGTCTGCCATTCCGCCACCCGGACGGGGTGTGTCTCGCGGGGTGTTCCCCGCGGCGACATGGACAACAATACCAAGCTTTTGGAGTGCCCTTCACCTGCGCATCTGCCGGGCGTGGGAACCCGGGTGGGTGAACCCCTCTGGACATCGCGGGCCCGATGCGGGATAACGAGTACATACAGTATTCGTCGACTGTATGCAATCTGCTGCGACGAAGGGAAGCGATGCCGCATGTCCGAGCACGTCCACAGCCAGGACCGGGACCGGGAGCTCGTCTCCGGAGGGCATCTGGTCGCCAAGGCGCTCAAGGCCGAGGGGGTGGAAGTGATCTACACCCTGTGCGGGGGCCACATCATCGACATCTACGACGGTTGCGTCGACGAGGGCATCGAGGTCGTCGACGTCCGCCATGAGCAGGTCGCCGCGCACGCCGCCGACGGGTACGCGCGGATCACCGGCAGGCCCGGGTGCGCAGTGGTCACCGCGGGGCCCGGGACCACCGATGCGGTGACCGGGGTCGCCAACGCCTTCCGCGCCGAGTCGCCGATGCTGCTGATCGGCGGGCAGGGGGCGCGGACCCAGCACAAGATGGGGTCGCTCCAGGACCTGCCGCACGTCGAGATGATGACGCCGATCACCAAGTTCGCGGCCACGGTGCCGGACACCGCGCGGGCCGCCGACATGGTCTCGATGGCGTTCCGCGAGTGCTACCACGGTGCGCCGGGGCCCTCGTTCCTGGAGATACCGCGCGATGTGCTGGACGCCTCGGTGCCACGGGCGGAGGCACGGGTGCCGCGGGCGGGGCACTACCGCGCCTCCACCCGCTCGCCCGGCGACCCCGAGGCGGTGCAGCGCCTCGCCGACCTGCTGGTACGGGCGGAGCGGCCGGCGATCCTGCTGGGCAGCCAGGTGTGGACGACGCGGGCCGGGGACGCGGCGGCGGACCTGGTGCGGACGCTGAACGTCCCCGCGTACATGAACGGTGCCGGGCGGGGCACGCTGCCGCCCGGGGACCCGCACCACTTCCAGCTCTCCCGGCGCCACGCGTTCGCGCAGGCCGATGTCATCGTGATCGTGGGCACGCCGTTCGACTTCCGGATGGGGTACGGCAAGCGACTCTCCCCCGCGGCCACCGTCGTCCAGATCGATCTGGACTACCGCACGGTCGGCAAGAACCGCGACGTCGACCTGGGCATCGTGGGGGACGCGTCGCTGGTGCTCGCCGCCGTCGCCGAAGCGGCGTCCGGGCGGCCCGACAACGGGGCCGGCCGGCGCAAGGAATGGCTCGACGAGCTGCGGGCGGTGGAGGAGGCCGCGCTGGCCAAGCGGCTGCCGCAGCTGCGCTCGGAGGCGACGCCGATCCATCCGTACCGCCTCGTCTCCGAGATCAACGACTTCCTGACGGAGGACTCGATATTCGTCGGGGACGGCGGCGACATCGTCACGTTCTCCGGGCAGGTCGTCCAGCCGAAGTCGCCCGGCCACTGGATGGACCCCGGTCCGCTGGGGACGCTGGGCGTGGGTGTGCCGTTCGTGATGGCGGCCAAGCAGGCGCGGCCCGACAAGGAGGTCGTGGCGCTGTTCGGCGACGGGGCGTTCTCGCTGACGGGCTGGGACTTCGAGACGCTGGTCCGCTTCGGTCTGCCGTTCGTCGGGATCGTCGGCAACAACTCCTCGATGAACCAGATCCGTTACGGCCAGCGCGCCAAGTACGGGGACGCCCGCCAGCGGGTGGGCAACACGCTCGGGGACGTGCCGTACGACCGGTTCGCGCGGATGCTCGGCGGCTACGGCGAGGAGGTCCGCGACCCGGCGCAGATCCGGCCGGCGCTCCAGCGGGCGCGGGAGTCGGGCAAGCCGTCGCTGATCAATGTCTGGGTCGATCCGGACGCCTACGCCCCCGGAACCATGAACCAGACGATGTACAAGTGAGGAGGGACGGGGCATGACCGGCAACCACGGCACGACGGACGGCGCCGGGGCGCGGGAGAAGGCGCTCAGCGGGATTCGTGTGCTCGACATGACGCATGTGCAGTCCGGGCCGTCCGCGACGCAGTTGCTCGCCTGGCTGGGCGCGGACGTGATCAAGCTGGAGGCGGTGACGGGCGACATCACCCGCCGGCAGCTGCGGGACCTCCCCGACGTCGACTCCCTCTACTTCACGATGCTCAACTGCAACAAGCGCAGCATCACTCTCAACACCAAGACCGAGCGCGGGAAGGAGATCCTCACCGAACTCATCGCGCGCAGCGACGTCCTGGTGGAGAACTTCGGGCCGGGCGCGGTGGACCGCATGGGCTTCCCCTGGGAACGCGTCCACGCGATCAACCCGCGGCTGGTCTACGCCTCCATCAAGGGCTTCGGCGAGGGCCCGTACACCTCCTACAAGGCGTACGAGGTGGTGGCGCAGGCGATGGGCGGGGCGATGGCCACGACCGGTTTCGAGGACGGGCCGCCGCTGGCGACCGGTGCGCAGATCGGGGACTCGGGGACGGGTGTGCACTGTGTGGCGGGCATTCTGGCCGCCCTCTACCAGCGCACCCGCACCGGCCGCGGGCAGCGCGTCAATGTCGCGATGCAGCACGCGGTGCTCAACCTGTGCCGGGTCAAACTGCGCGACCAGCAGCGGCTGGCCCACGGCCCGCTGGCGGAGTACCCGAACGAGGACTTCGGCGACGAGGTGCCGCGCAGCGGCAACGCCAGCGGCGGCGGGCAGCCCGGCTGGGCGGTGCGGTGCGCGCCGGGCGGGCCCAACGACTATGTGTATGTGATCGTGCAGCCGGTCGGCTGGCGGCCGCTGACCGGCCTCATCGGGCGGCCGGAGCTCGCCGACGACCCGGAGTGGGCGACGCCCGAGGCCCGGCTGCCCAAGCTGTCGAAGATGTTCCAGCTGATCGAGGAGTGGAGCAGCACGCTGCCCAAGTGGGAGGTGCTGGAGCGGCTGACCGCGCACGACATCCCCTGCGGTCCGATCCTCTCGACGAAGGAGATCGCCGAGGACGCGTCGCTGGCGGCGAACGGGATGGTCGTCGAGGTGGAGCACCCCGAGCGCGGCACGTTCACCACCGTCGGATCGCCGCTCAAGCTGTCCGACTCCCCCGTCGACGTCGACCGCTCGCCGCTGCTCGGCGAGCACAACGCCGAGGTGTACGGGGGCGAACTGGGGCTTGACGACGAGGAGCTGGGCCTCCTCCGGGCCGAGGGAGTGATCTGATGGCGGACGTACGGGAGACCGCGGCGTACGGAACGGCCGCGGAAGAGGTGACCGAGGCCCAGCGGGCCGCGGTGCGCGAGGTGGTGGCCGCCGCGCGGGCCGAGGGGCGGACGGCGCTGACCGCGCCGGAGGGCCGGGCCGTCGCGGAGGCGTACGGCATCGCGACGCCGGCCGAGGGACTGGCGGAGACGGCGGACGAGGCGGTGGCGCTGGCGGACCGGATCGGGTTCCCGGTGGCGTTGAAGATCGTCTCGCCGGATGTGCTGCACAAAACAGACGCGGGCGGGGTGCGGACAGGTCTCGGTTCGGCGGCCGAGGTGCGCGGCGCGTTCCGCGCGATCGTGCAGAACGTCCGTGCCGCGGTGCCCCACGCGCGTATCACCGGTGTGCAGGTGCAGCAGATGGTGTCCAAGGGACAGGAGGTCATCGTCGGGGCGGTGACCGATCCGACGTTCGGGAAGGTCGTGGCCTTCGGGCTCGGCGGGGTCCTGGTGGAGGTCCTCCAGGACGTCACGTTCCGGCTCGCCCCCGTCCCGCCCGCCGAGGCCGCGTCGATGCTGGACGGGATACGGGCGGCGCAGGTGCTGCGCGGGGTGCGGGGGACGCCCCCGGTGGACCGTGCCGCGCTCGTCGACCTCATCGTGCGCACCTCCCGCCTGGCGGCGGACTTCCCGGAGATCGCGGAGGTGGACCTCAATCCCGTCTTCGCCTCGGAGGACGGCGCGGTGGCCGCGGACGTTCGCGTCCTGCTCGCGGAGCGGCCCGCCGTGCCGCGCCGCCGGTACGGCAGGGAGGAGATCCTGGGCGCCATGCGGCGGCTGATGCGGCCGCGGGCGGTGGCCGTGATCGGCGCCTCACCCGAGAACGGCAAGATCGGCAACTCGGTGATGCGCAATCTGGTCGACGGCGGATTCGCCGGGGAGATTTATCCCGTCCACCCGAAGGCCGGTGACATCCTCGGGCGCAAGGCGTACCGGTCGGTGCTGGATGTGCCGGGTGAGGTCGATGTGGCGGTCTTCGCGATCCCGGCGCCACGGGTGCCCGAGGCGCTGGAGGAGGTCGGCCGCAAGGGCATCCCCAACGCCGTCCTCATCCCGTCCGGTTTCGCCGAGACCGGTGAGACGGCTCTCCAGGAGCGGATCACGGCCCTCGGCGAGGAGTACGGCGTACGGCTGCTGGGGCCGAACATCTACGGCTACTACTCCACCTGGCAGGATCTGTGCGCCACGTTCTGCACGCCCTACGACGTCAAGGGCGGGGTGGCGCTGACCTCGCAGTCGGGCGGCATCGGCATGGCGATCCTCGGCTTCGCCCGGACGACCAGGACGGGGGTCTCCGCGATCGTCGGCCTCGGCAACAAGTCCGACGTGGACGAGGACGATCTGCTCACCTACTTCGGGGAGGACCCGCACACCCGGTGCGTCGCGATGCACCTGGAGGACCTCAAGGACGGGCGGGCGTTCGTGGAGGCGGCCCGCGCGACGGTGCCCAAGAAACCCGTCGTCGTCCTGAAGGCGGGCCGGACCGGCGCGGGCGCGAGGGCCGCCGGATCGCACACGGGCGCGCTGGCCGGGGACGACGCGGTGTACGACGATGTCCTGCGCCAGGCGGGTGTCATCCGGGCGCCGGGGCTCCACGAGATGCTGGAGTACGCGCGGGCCCTGCCGGTCCTGCCCGCGCCGCGCGGCGACAATGTCGTGGTCATCACGGGCGCGGGCGGCTCGGGCGTCCTGCTGTCCGACGCGCTCGTCGACAACGGGCTGCGTCTGATGGACATACCCGCCGATCTGGACGCCGCCTTCCGGCGCTTCATCCCCCCGTTCGGCGCCGCCGGCAACCCGGTGGACATCACGGGCGGGGAGCCGCCGTCGACGTACGAGGCCACGATCCGGCTCGGCCTGGAGGACCCGCGGATCCACGCCCTGGTGCTCGGCTACTGGCACACGATCGTCACCCCGCCGATGGTCTTCGCGCGGTTGGTGTCCCGCCTCGTCGAGGAGTTCCGGGAGCGGGGCGTCGAGAAGCCGGTGGTGGCGTCGCTGGCCGGTGACACCGAGGTCGAGGAGGCCGCCGCGCACCTCTTCGCGCACGGCGTCGTCGCCTACCCGTACAGCACCGAGCTGCCGGTGGCGGCGCTCGGCGCGAAGTACCGCTGGGCGCGGGCCGCGGGGCTGCTGGCCTGACGCGTCCGCCCGCCGGGGCGCGGACGGACGGGCCCCGGCGGGCACGGCGGAGCACTTTCCCACGCACGACACGAGAACGGACGGGGCGCCGAACCGCTTTCCGCCGATTCCGAGGAGACGAGGGATGAGCAACGAGATGAACGAGCCTGCCGCATCGGGCACCTCCGGCACGGAGAAACCCTCCGCGTTATGCACCGGGCCGTCGGGCGGCACGTACCGCAACATCACCGACGGCAAGGGGCGCGTCTACCGCGTGGGGGAATCGGACCGCGAACTGCTCGGGCATTCCCGCAAACTGATGGTGTATCTGCCGTGGGCCGCGATGATGGCGATCAGCGTGTCGGAATACGCCTACGGTTCCGCCGAGGGCACTCTGTCGCACGCCCACGGCTGGTCGCAGAGCGACACCTTCTGGATTCTGAGCGTCTGGGTCTTCTTCCAGGCCGGTATCGCCTTCCCGGCGGGCTGGCTGCGGGAACGGGGAACGCTGCCGGCGCGCCCGGCGATGTTCCTGGGGGCCGTGCTCAGCTGCGTCGGTTTCTTCGCCCTCGCCCACGCCGGCTCGGTCGCCCTCGCGTTCCTCGGCTTCGGTGTCGTCGGCGGCCTCGGGTCCGGCCTCGTGTACGCCACCTGCATCAATATGGTCGGCAAATGGTTCCCGGAACGGCGGGGCGCGAAAACGGGCTTCGTCAACAGCGGATTCGCCTATGGCGCGCTGCCGTTCATCTTCCTGTTCAACTACGGCTTCAACACCGGCGATTACGATGAGATCCTCGATCTCATCGGGCTCTACATGCTGGTCGTGGTCGCGGTCTGCGCGTGGTTCTTCAAGGACCCGCCGAAGAACTGGTGGCCCGCGGACGTCGATCCGCTCACCGCCGCCGGAAAGGGGAAGAGCGCGGCGGTACTGGCGAAGAATCCGCCCGCGGTACGGCAGTTCACGCCGAAGGAGGCCATTCGCAGCGGAATGCTCCCGCTGATGTGGCTCAGTGTGGTGATGACCGCGGGAGTGTCCATCTTCGGGATTTCCTTCCAGGTGGACTACGCCAAGGAGGTCGGTTTCGGTCCGCTGGTGGCCGCCTCGTCGATGGGCGTGATGTCCGTCGTCAACGGCGTCGGGCGCGCGGCGGTCGGCTGGCTGTCCGACCTGTGGGGCCGCAAACCGACCCTGGTGTTCGTCATCGTCGTCCTGGGGCTCGCGCAGTTCGGCGTGATCTGGGCCGGGGACATCCACAGCCAGCCGCTGTTCCTCTTCTTCGCGTTCCTCTCCGGGTTCGGCGGCGGCGCCTTCTACCCGATCTTCGCGGCCCTCACCCCCGACTACTTCGGGGAGAACTACAACGCCTCCAACTACGGCCTGGTCTACAGCGGAAAGCTGATCAGCGGCCTGTTCGGCGGCGGACTGGGCGCGATGGTCGTCAACGCCTGGGGCTACGACGGCGCGTACGCGCTGGCCGGCGGTGTCTCCATGGTGGCGGCGGCCCTCGCCCTGCTGCTGCACCGGCCGACCCGGACACGGCCGCGGCGGGTGACGCCCAACCCGCGGCCGATCAGCCGTGAGGTGATCTGAGCGGTGCGCGGTACGGGGCCCCGCGCCGGGCGCGGCCCCCGTACCGCATGGGCTCAGTCCGTCGCGTTCCCCTGGTCGGCGATCGCCTTGTGGTGGCGTACCACCTCGCTGATGATGAAGTTCAGGAACTTCTCGGCGAACGCCGGGTCCAGACGGGCGTCGGCCGCCAGGGTCCGCAGCCGGGCGATCTGGGCGGCCTCGCGGGCCGGGTCGGCGGGCGGCAGATGGTGCCGGGCCTTGAGTTCGCCGACCTGCTGGGTGCACTTGAAGCGCTCGGCGAGCAGATGCACCAGCGCGGCGTCGAGGTTGTCGATGCTGCCGCGCAGATGGAGCAGCCGCTCCCGGGCCGCCTCGTCGGCGACCACGGTCGCGTCGCCGGCCGCCGGTGCAGTGCCTTCGCTCATGAGCCTCTCGCCAATCGCCGTCGCGTGGGCGCGCCGTTCCCGGTCGTGCGGCGCGCGGTCGTGAGCACAGCACCCTACCCGCCGCGCGGGGCCCGGCCGAGCCGTGTCCCAGGGAGTGGACGGAACCGGCCGGATACGGTCCGACGTGCGGCGATGCCGCCCGGACGGCCGCGCACCCCGGCCCGTACCGTCGTCTTTCAGCCGCGGTCGCGCTCGTGGTACGCGCGGCGGGTGTGTTCGGTGTGCTCCCGCATCACGGCCGTGGCGCGGGCCTCGTCGCGGTCGGCGATAGCGGAGATCAGCTCGCGGTGCTCGGACCACGACTGCGTACCGCGGTGCCGTGCCACCGGGGTGTAGTACCAGCGCACCTTCCGCCCCACCTGCGACGCCAGCTCCGTGAGCACCGCGTTGTCCGCCAGCTCCATCACCTTGGCGTGAAAGGCGGCGTTGGTCGCCACCGCGGTCTCGACATCGTCCTCCGCCACCGCGCGCTCCCCCTCGGCGCACAGCTCCTCCAGCGCGGTGACCCCGGCCGTACCCGCGTTCGCCGCCGCGAGCCGGGCAGCCTCGGCCTCCAGCAGCGTACGGACCGTCAGCAGCTGGTCGGCCTCCTCCTCGGTCGGCTCGTGCACAAAGGCGCCCTGCGCCGGACGCAGATCGACCCACCCGTCTGTGTTGAGCCGCTGCAACGCCTCGCGCACCGGCTGCCGGGAGACACCGAGATGCCCGGCCAGCTCACTCTCGACAAGATGCTGGCCCGGGCGCAGCGCCCGGGTGGTGATCAGTTCGAGCAGCGCCTCGTAGACCCGCTCACGCAGCGGTCCGGGTCTCTCCAGCCTCGGCACGGCTCCCTGCGGCAGTCCTGCGGACAGCATCATGATCCCCTTCGGTGGGCGCGCGCCGGACCGTGCCCCCTCCCCACACCCGGCAGACGGCCACGCCCGTCGCTCACCGGCGGACGACCGCCGGAACAACGATTGGTTATCGTCTACAGTCTACCGAATGGCTTGGGCGCGCCATAGAACACACGGGTGAACGGCGGGTGCCGCGACGGACCACGCGCCGGCCAGCCGGGCAAAGTGCCCGCACCCCCCTCCATGCATTCAACTCCCGCGAGAACAAGCACTGTTGATTCCGATAACCCCGTTGCGGCACGGAAGGCACGCCACCCCTCGTACGACCGTCCGGCCGCCGCTCGCGCCTCGGGCGGTGCGTGGATCGTCACGTACAGGACAATGGAGGGCAGGGCCACGAAAGCCGCGGGTAACGCGGTGAGGATGGTCGGTACGGACAGCGACAGCTCCGGGAGCGCCCCGGACGGACGGGACTGATCAGGCATGGGACGGGTCACCGAGCGGCGGCGTGTCGTGCGCATCCGGGACGGGGTGCGCAGTGTGCGGCCGGACACGCTTGTCGCCGAGGAGCCGTTGGAGATCCGGCTCGGGGGGAAGCCGCTGGCGATCACCATGCGGACGCCGGGGGACGACTTCGCGCTGGCCGCCGGGTTCCTGGTCAGTGAGGGGGTGCTGGCGTCCGCCGATGAGCTCGCGAACATCGTGTACTGCGCGGGTGCCACCGAGGACGGTTCCAACACCTACAACGTCGTCGATGTGCGTCTGGCTCCCGGCGTGCCGGTGCCGGACATCAGCCTGGAGCGCAACGTTTATACGACGTCCTCCTGCGGGCTGTGCGGCAAGGCGAGCCTGGACGCGGTCCGTACCACCGCCCGGTGGCCGCTGCGCGACTCCCCCGACGCGCCCGTCCGGATCACTCCCGAGACCCTGTCCGCCCTGCCCGGACGCCTGCGGGCCGCCCAGCGGGTCTTCGACCGGACCGGCGGGCTGCACGCCGCCGCACTGTTCACGGCGGACGGTGAACTCCTCGACCTGCGGGAGGACGTCGGGCGGCACAACGCGGTCGACAAGATCATCGGCCGGGCGCTGCAACAGGGCCTGCTGCCGCTGTCGTCGGGTGTGCTGATGGTGTCGGGCAGGGCCTCGTTCGAGCTGGCGCAGAAGGCGGTGATGGCGGGCGTCCCGGTTCTCGCGGCGGTCTCCGCGCCGTCGTCGCTCGCGGTGGACCTGGCCGTCGAGACCGGTCTCACCCTGGTCGGATTCCTGCGCGGCTCCTCGATGAACATCTACGCGGGAGAGCAGCGGGTCGTGCTGGAAGCGGAGGGTGTGACGTCCTGAGGGCGGGGTGACGGCGGGGACGCACGGGGCGGGCTCGACGGCTCGTGTTCGCCGGGGTGACACCGCGTGGACAGCCTGGGTTCGCGCCCCCTTCCGTCTCCCCGCAGCCGCACGAGCGGCGTGTACGACGCGTGTGCCCGCGCGTGCGCCGACGCCCGCGCGGGTGAAATCCGGCTGCGCCGGGGCGAACCGGCATCCGCTCCTTGTCGCGATGTAGTGGCGGCAGTACTTTCCGTCACGCACGTAGGACGTGGGATGTCCTGATGACCCGTCGCCGATGCCTCGAAGGGCAGGCCGGACATGACGTCACTTCTCCCCGTACGCTCCGCCCGTTCCAGACCCGGAAGGGGCCGTGTCCCCGCCGCCCTCGCCGTTCTGGCCGTGACGGGTCTCGCCCTGCTCCCCGTCCCCCCGGCCGTGGCGTCCCCCGGAACCGCCGGTCCCCGGATCGCCGCGCCCGCGGGCGGTTTCGACCAGCAGGTCCTCTTCGCCGCCTCCCGGGAACGCGGCTACGCCTGCTTCCGTGTCCCGGCCGTCGTACGGTCCACCCACGGGACCCTGCTCGCCTTCGCCGAGGGGCGGGTGCACGACTGCGGTGACTCCGGCGACATCGACCTGGTGCTGAAACGCTCGTCCGACGGGGGCCATACCTGGGGCCCGCTCCAGGTCGTCAGCCGGGGCGGCGGCGACACGCACGGCAATCCGTCGCCCGTCGTGGACCGCCGCACCGGACGCATCGTCCTCGCCGAGACCCACAACACCGGCCGCACCGACGGCCTCAACTGCGATGTCCCGTGCGACCGTACGCCGCACCTCCAGTACAGCGACGACGACGGCGCCACCTGGTCGGCGCCCCGGGACCTCAGCGCCTCCGTCCTCCCCCGGAACTGGAACTCCTGGTACGCGACCGGTCCGGCCCACGGCATCCAGCTCACCCGGGGACGGCACGCCGGCCGGCTGGTCATCGCCGTCAACACCGAGACCTACGCCGGGGGGCGGGTCACCGCCAATCACGCCGCGCTGATCCACAGCGACGACGGGGGCGCCACCTGGCGGGTCGGGGCCGTTGACAGCTGGCCGATCGCCGGCGACGGGACCTTCCGCCAGAAGCCGTCCGAGGTCGCGCTCCTCGAACGGTCCGACGGTTCGGTGTACGTCAACGGGCGCGAGCAGGACGGCACCGATCTCGGGCACCGCACCGCCGCGGTCAGCCGTGACGGCGGGGACTCCTTCAGCGGGCCGTTCCGCGCGATCCCGGATCTCTCGGCCCCGATGGTGCAGGGCTCGCTGCTGCGGCTGCCCGCCGCCTCCGGGCAGCCCGCGCGCACCCTGCTCGCCGCGCCCGTCGACCCGGACCGCCGCCGCACCATGACGATCCAGTCCTCCTACGACGAGGGCCGCACCTGGGAGGGCGACGGGCGCGGCGAGCAGGGTGCGCGCGGG
>NZ_JCANQV010000018.1:0-35839 GCF_059553635.1 Candidatus Streptomyces philanthi | reverse complement strand
CGGCGACACCCGCCGCGTAGGCGGGGCCGTCGTCGGGGAAACGCGCGTCCCAGTGGGCGGCACGCGGCCCGAAGAACGCCCGGACGTCGTGCACCGGGCCGTCCTGCTCGTCGGTCATCGGACTCCTCCACGGGGCGGAACGGTCGGCCGGCGGCGGCCCGAAGGCCCTTCCGCCGGCGGGGTGCACCGGCCATGATCGCGTACGACCGCCGGCACGCCGCGCACCACGGGGGCGCACGCCGGCAGCGGCGCTCCAACTGCGGGACCGCACAGGGTAGATGAATCCTTTTTCTCGCGGCCGCTTTCGTGAAAATCAAGGAATTCACGCCAATGTGGGAGTACGGTCCTCGCCATGGATTTCGGACGGCGTCCGGCCGCCCGCGGCTCCGGCCACCACGCCGGGCATCCAATCACCCCGTGTCGTACGGGGTCTGCATCCTGGAGGAAACCGCCGATGACAGCGGCACAACGGGCCCCGGAGGCCGCACCCGCGGGAGCAGGCCCCGAGCGGGCGCTGAAGATCCTCGTGGCGGGCGGGTTCGGGGCGGGCAAGACGACCCTGGTGGGATCCGTCAGCGAGATCCGGCCATTGCGCACCGAGGAACCGCTCACCATGGCAGGCACCTCCGTGGACGACACCGGGGGAGTGGCCCGCAAGGCCACCACCACCGTCGCCATGGACTTCGGGCGCATCACCATCAACCCCGTCCTCTCCCTCTACCTCTTCGGCACCCCGGGGCAGGAACGGTTCTGGTTCCTGTGGGAGGACCTCGCGGACGGTGCCCTGGGCGCGGTGGTCCTCGCCGACACCCGCAGGCTCCAGGACTGCTTCGCGGCCGTGGACTACTTCGAACGCCGCTCGGTCCCCTTCGTGGTGGCCGTCAACTGCTTCGAGGGCTTCCGCTCCTACGAGATCGACGAGGTCGCCCGCGCTCTGGACCTGGACCCCGGCACCCCCGTGGTGCTGTGCGACGCACGCGACCGCGACTCCGGGAAGGAGGTACTGATCCGCCTGGTCGAACACGCCGGACGGCGCTACGCCGTCTGGCCGGCGGACCCGGAGGAATAGCGCTCCGGCGACAGGACGGGGCCGCGCCGTGCGGCCCCGCACCCGCCCGCCGCCGTCAGTCCGCGAGGTCCGCCAGGGCGACGGCCTTGCCGACGCGGACCCGCACCACCAGCTCGCCCGGCACGCCGTTGCGGGCGCCGAACTCCTCGGCACGCTCCTCGCCCATGTACCGCGCGGCGATCCTCGGCGCCCAGTGCCGGGCGGCGTCCAGACCGTCGTCCGACTCGGCGGTCCCCTCCACCATGACGAACGTGAACGGCGGCCGCTCGTCGTCCACACACAGGGCCACCCGGTTGTCACGCCGCAGATTCCGGCCCTTGACACTGTCCGCGCCCGTCATGAAGACCAGATCGTCACCGTCCACGAGGAACCACACCGGGGCGACGTGCGGACTGCCGTCGGCCCGTACGGTCGAGAGTTTGCCGGTACGGGTTCCCTCCGCGAGGAACCGCTGCCATTCCTGACGGGTCATTGTTCGCGCCATGCCCCGCATCCTGCCCGCCCCGCGCGCCGGGGCGTGGCAGGGCACGCCGGGGCCGGGCCGCTTGCCGAGACGGCGGAGGTGGGACAGGCTGGCACGGCAGTCGCGTACCGGCTGCCGGCCGCGACGCGGTGCGGCCGGGGACACGGGGAGGAAGCGGTATGGCACTCACCAGCGGACTCGACTGGCTGCTGGACGACCTGACCCAGCGCGTGGAAAAGGTACGGCACGCACTGGTGCTCTCCAACGACGGGCTGGTGACGGGGGCCAGCCAGGGACTCGACCGGGCCAACGGCGAACATCTGGCCGCCGTCGCCTCGGGACTGCACAGCCTCGCCAAGGGCTTCGGAAAGCGGTTCCGGGCCGGACGGGTCCGCCAGACGATGGTGGAGTTCGAGGAGGGCGTGCTGTTCGTGTCGGCCGCCGGTGACGGCAGCTGCCTGTGCGTGCTGGCCGGTGCCGACGCCGACATGGGCCAGATCGCCTACGAGATGACGCTGCTCGTCAATCGCGTCGGCGAACACCTGGGCGTGGCGGCACGGCATCCCGAAAGTTATCCACAGGAACACGGCGGGGATTGACCGGCCGTCACACCTCCTGCGTACAGTCGTCACTGTCAGTCATGGAACGAGCTGCGGGGGAGCAGACGATGACAGCGATGTGTGACGGGCAGACACTCGCCCCGGGACGGGCCGCCCGCGAACTGGATCTGATGACCGGCGAGTTCGAACTCGCCACCCAGCTCGGAGAAGTACGGACGGTGCCGGCCGGGACCACCACCCGCGCCGGGGACGGCGATCCGCCCCGCCGGCGCCGCGTCCCGGCGGAGGAGATCACCCGGCTGCGGTCCGAGCCGGGCTTCCCGGAAACCCTCCGGGATCGGATCCGCACGGTCGGGTCGACGGAGGCCGCCGCCCTGCTGGGGATCGGACCAGGACGCTTCCTGCGCCTGACGCGGGCCGGCTGCCTCAGCCCCGTCAGGTTCTATGTGAACCGCTACGGCGCCGTCGTCTGGCTCTACCTCGCCACGGAGGTCACCGGCTTCGCCGACCGCGAACCGGGGCTGCTGCGCGGCAGCATCCCCGCGGCGATGCGCGCGGCGCTCGACAGCGGGCAGGACTGGCGGGCCCGGCAGTGGCGCGGACGCCGCGTCGCCCAGCTCATGGCACAGGCCGGCGACCCCTGGGAATCCGCGGCGGCCATCGCCGCCGTGCTGCCCCCGGAGGAACTCGCCTCGGTCGCCGGGGACCCGCTGGAGCGGTCCCTGCTGCGCCGTCTGCGGCCCCACTTCGCCTCGGTCGTCACGGCCACCGGAGCGGCCCGCGCCTCCTGCGAACGCGTGCTGACGGCCGAGGAGTTCGACGAGGTGATGTGGTACCGCGTCAACCTGTCACGGACCCTGCGCAATGCCCGCCGCGACGCGCCGTACCGGGCACGGTGCCCCGCCCGCTCGTCGGTCGCGGCGCCGCACCGGCGTCAGACGGTCGCTCTTCGGAACAGCCCCTCCTGGACGACGGACACCAGCAGCCTGCCGTCCCGGTCGTAGATCTGGCCGCGCGCCAGCCCTCGGCCGCCCGTCGCGATCGGCGACTCCTGGTCGTAGAGGAACCACTCGTCCGCGCGGAACGGCCGGTGGAACCACATCGCGTGGTCGAGGGACGCCATGTCGAAACCGCGCGGCCCCCACAGCGGCTCCACGGGCAGCCGCACGGCGTCCAGCAAGGTCATGTCGCTGGCGTAGGTCAGCGCGCAGGTGTGCACCAGAGGGTCGTCCCCCAGCGGCCCGACGGCGCGCATCCACACCGCACTGCGCGGTTCGGCCGCCTCGACCTCGTCCGGGGTCCAGCGCAGCCGGTCGGCGTAGCGGATGTCGAACGGCTGCCGACGCGCCATCCGCTCCAGGGACTCCGGCAGTCCGCCCAGATGGGCACGGACCTCGTCGGCCACCGTCGGCAGGTCCTCCGGGCCGGGCACCGCCCGGCGCATCGGCAACTGATGGGAGAAGCCGGGCTCCGGCTTGTGAAAGGAAGCGGTCAGATTGAAGATCGTCCGACCCTGCTGGACCGCGACGACACGGCGCGTCGTGAACGACCGCCCGTCGCGGACCCGCTCCACCTGGTACACGATCGGCACCCCGGGCCGCCCGGGGCGCAGGAAGTACGCGTGCAGCGAGTGGACCGGGCGGTCGCCCTCCGTGGTCCGCCCGGCCGCCACCAGCGCCTGCCCGGCCACCTGCCCGCCGAACACCCGCTGCAACGACTCCTGCGGGCTGCGGCCCCGGAAGATGTTCTCCTCGATCCGCTCCAGGTCCAGCAGATCGACCAGCTTCTCGGCCGGATTCGTCATGACCGGTGGCCCCCCGTCGCATCCCGCGCCGACTCCCGCCGGAACGGTCTCACAGCTGCCCCACGTCCGTCACCCGTACCACCGCGCGGCCCTCTTCGTCGGAGGCCGCCAGATCCACCTCGGCGGAGATCCCCCAGTCGTGGTCGCCGTTCGGGTCGGCGAACGTCTGCCGCACCTTCCACAGCCCGTGCGCGGTGTCCTCCTCGATCCGCAGCAGCCGCGGACCGCGGGCGTCCGGACCGGTGCCCAGCTCGTCGTACTCGTCCCAGTACGCGTCCATCGCCTCGCCCCAGGCGTCCGCGTCCCAGCCGGACTCGGCGTCCATCTCGCCGAGCTCCTCCACCTTGTCCAGCGCCGCCAGCTCCACACGCCGGAACATCGCGTTGCGGACCAGCACCCGGAACGCCCGCGCGTTCGCGGTGACCGGCCGCACCTGGTCCGCCCGCTCCTCCGCCTCCTCGGCGGTCTCCACCTCCGGGTTCGCCAGCTGCTCCCACTCGTCCAGCAGGCTGGAGTCCACCTGCCGGACCATCTCACCCAGCCAGGCGACGATGTCCTGGAAGTCCTCCGACTTCAGGTCGTCCGGCACGGTGTGGTCGAGCGCCTTGTAGGAACTGGCGAGGTACCGCAGCACGATGCCCTCGGTGCGCGCCAGCTCGTAGAAGGACGTGAACTCCGTGAACGTCATGGCGCGTTCGTACATGTCGCGGATCACGGACTTCGGCGACAGCGGGTGGTCCCCGACCCACGGATGGCTCCTGCGGTACAGCCCGTAGGCGTGCGACAGCAGCTCGTCCAGCGGCTTGGGGTACTCGACGTCCATGAGGCGCTCCATGCGCTCCTCGTACTCGACGCCGTCGGCCTTCATCTGCGAGACCGCCTCGCCCCGCGCCTTGTTCTGCTGTGCCGCCAGGATCTGCCGCGGGTCGTCCAGCGTGGACTCCACGACCGAGACCATGTCCAGCGCGTAGGACGGCGACTCGGGATCGAGCAGGTCGAACGCGGCCAGCGCGAACGTCGACAGCGGCTGGTTCAGCGCGAAGTCCTGCTGGAGGTCGACGGTGAGCCGTACGACGCGGCCCTCCGCGTCCGGCTCGTCCGGCCGCTCCACGACCCCGCCGTCCAGCAGCGACCGGTAGATCGCGATGGCCCGCCGGATGTGCCGGAGCTGGTTCCGCCGCGGCTCGTGGTTGTCCTCCAGCAGCCGCCGCATCGCCTCGAAGGCGTTGCCCGGCCGGGCGATCACGGACAGCAGCATCGCGTGCGTCACCCGGAACCGCGAGGTCAGCGGTTCGGGATCGGAGGCGATCAGCTTCTCGAAGGTGTTCTGGCCCCAGTTGACGAAGCCCTCCGGCGCCTTCTTGCGCACCACCTTGCGCCGCTTCTTCGGGTCGTCGCCCGCCTTCGCCAGCGCCTTCTCGTTCTCGATGACATGCTCGGGCGCCTGCGCCACCACAAAGCCCGCGGTGTCGAATCCGGCCCGCCCGGCCCGCCCGGCGATCTGGTGGAACTCGCGGGCCCGCAGGGTCCGCACCCGCGTCCCGTCGTACTTGGTCAACGCGGTGAACAGCACGGTACGGATCGGCACATTGACCCCCACACCGAGTGTGTCCGTGCCGCAGATGACCTTCAGCAGCCCCGCCTGCGCCAGCTTCTCGACCAGCCGGCGGTACTTCGGCAGCATTCCGGCGTGATGCACACCGATGCCGTGCCGGACATAACGCGACAGGTTCCGGCCGAATTTCGTGGTGAACCGGAAGTTGCCGATGATCTTCGCGATCTCGTCCTTCTCGGCCCGCGTGCACATGTTGATGCTCATCAGCGCCTGTGCCCGCTCCACGGCGGCGGCCTGGGTGAAGTGCACGATGTACACCGGCGACTGCCGGGTCTCCAGCAGCTCGGTCAGCGTCTCCGTCAGAGGCGTCGTCCGGTACTCGTACGACAGCGGAACGGGCCGGGTCGCCGAGCGCACCACGGAGGTCGGCCTCCCGGTGCGTCGGGTCAGGTCGCCCTCGAACCGCGACATGTCGCCCAGCGTCGCCGACATCAGGACGAACTGTGCCTGCGGGAGTTCCAGCAGCGGGATCTGCCACGCCCAGCCGCGGTCCGGCTCGGCGTAGAAATGGAACTCGTCCATGACGACCTGGCCGATGTCCGCGTGCTTGCCGTCCCGCAGTGCGATCGACGCCAGGACCTCGGCCGTGCAGCAGATGACCGGGGCGTCCGCGTTCACGGACGCGTCGCCGGTGAGCATGCCGACGTTCTCGGTGCCGAACAGCTTGCACAGGTCGAAGAACTTCTCCGACACCAGTGCCTTGATCGGCGCGGTGTAGAAGGTGACCTGGTCCTGGGCGAGCGCGGTGAAGTGGGCCCCCGCCGCCACCAGGCTCTTACCGGAGCCGGTGGGTGTGGAGAGGATGACGTTCGCCCCCGAGACCACTTCGATCAGCGCCTCCTCCTGGGCAGGGTAGAGCGCGATGCCCTGCTGCTCGGCCCAGCTCGAAAAGGCTTCGAAGAGGGCATCGGGGTCGGCGTCGTTCGGCAAATGATCGATAAGGGTCACGCCCCCATACTGCCTGCCTTCGGCCCGGATCATGGAACCGGCTGTTCCAGCGAAGATCAACCACCGGTCCCGCCGCCGTCCCGGTGCCCGCGGATTCCCCTGGCCGGGAGGGCCCGCCCCGCCAGGGACCACGCGTTCACCGACCCCTTCCGTGCCCGTGCGCCGACCCGCTGTGCTCCGGCGGGACGGACGCCACCGGGCCTTCCGGCCCGGACGAGCGACGGGCCTGCCGCTCCGGAACGTGACGAGCGGCGGTTGCCTCCCGACGCGGCGTTCCCTCGCGAGGGGCGTCGGGTAGGTGGTCATGCCCGCGCCGGGCCGGTGTCGAGGGGAGTGCGCCGCCAGGCGCGGGCCAGCTGGGTCCGGAGCAGCGGCAGCGGGCTGTCGTCGGCGCCGCGCAGCCGGTCGGCGAGGAGCGTCACCGTGTCGCAGCGCGACAGACACAGGGCGCGGGCGCACACCGCGGGCGGATATCCGGCGTGGGCCGCCACGCGGACGGCCGTGGGGGCGCCCACGGAGATGACGAGTCCGGCGATGTCCTCGGCGGGGTCACCGAGCACCGCGTCCGTCCAGTCGAGGACGCCACGGACCCGTCCCTCGTCCACCAGAAGATGTTCACCCTTGAGGTCGTTGTGCACCAGGGTGATGGGAAGGCCCCCGGCGGCGGGGGCGGGACGGAGGTCCGTCACCATCCGAAGGGCGTCAGGGGCGAAGGATTCCTCGCCGGACAGGCGTGGGGCGGCCTGTGCGGCGCGCTCCGAGAGGTCCCGCAGATCGCGTGGCGGCGCCTCCGGCAGACCGAGCCCGGCGGCTTGCCCGGCCGGGAAGGCCCGCAGTCCGCGCAGCAGGCGGGACAGGTCCTGTTCACCCTCCGGGGAGACGGGCCGCTGTTCCGCGGAGACTCCGGGGAGGCGGGTGTCGAGGGTGTAGGCGAGTCCTCGCGCCCACGTCCCGGACGCGGCGCTCTCGGCCACGGCGACGGTGAGGAAGGGACGGAGGGCGTCCCGCAGGGCGACCTCGCGCCGCTGGCGTGCGGACGTGTCCGTGTCCAGGGCCAGCCGGAGTACGTGGCCGGCGCCGACCCACCAGGTCGCATGCTCACCGCCCTCGTCCACGGGGCGGATGTCCACCTCGGCGCCGGGGAGAAGGGACCGGACCAGATGCCGTACAGCGGGCGAGGAAGGAGGCACGGGCATGGGGCAGCTCTTTCTGGCTTCTCGTGGACGCCGGGGAGGGAGGCGATGGGCCGGTGGTGAGGGGGGTGGTGTCCGTGCGCGAGGCGTCGCAGCAGTTCGTCCACTCGGTGCGCGGTGCGCCGGCATCGCGCCGCTTGTCATCGCCATGGGCGCTGCCCGGCCGACCGGGCTCGGGAGGGTGGACGGCGTCCCCCACGCCGCGGGAAGAGATCATCTGACGCTACGCTGAGTCGCCGACCGTGGCCCATGGCGTGCCGTAACGGCGTGACCAGCGCGATCGGCCCGACCAGTACGGCAAGCACCAGAAGAACAAAGGGGTGGGGAACGACCATGATGGGACCGGCGCACTCGCTGTCCGGGGCCGTGGCCTGGCTGGGGGTGGGCGCGGCGGCCGCTGCCGCCGGGCAACCGATGCCCTGGCCGGTGCTCGTCTGCGGTGCTCTGATCTGCGCCGGAGCGGCGCTCGCCCCCGACCTCGACCACAAGTCCGCCACCATCTCGCGGTCCTTCGGCCCCCTCTCGCGGATCTTGTGCGAGGTGGTCGACGCCCTCTCGCACGCGGTCTTCAAGGCGACCAAGATGCGGAAGGACGGACACCGTTCCGGAGGCCACCGCACACTCACCCACACCTGGGTGTGGGCCGTACTGGTCGGCGGCGGCATGTCCCTGCTGGCGACCCAGGGTGGTCGCTGGGCGGTGCTCGGCATCCTCTTCGTCCATATGGTGCTGGCGATCGAGGGGCTGCTGTGGCGGGCGGCGCGGGTCTCCAGCGATGTGCTGGTGTGGCTGCTCGGCGCGGCCTCGGCGTGGATCCTGGTCGGCATACTCGACGAGCCGGGCAACGGCGCGGGCTGGCTGTTCGACGAGCCGGGGCAGCAGTACCTCTGGCTGGGACTGCCGATCCTGCTCGGCGCCCTGGTCCACGACATCGGCGACGCCCTGACCGTCTCGGGCTGCCCCATCCTGTGGCCCATACCGATAGCGGGCAAGCGCTGGTACCCGATCGGCACGCCCAAGGCCATGCGCTTCCGGGCCGGAAGCTGGGTGGAGCTCAAGGTCCTGACACCGGGCTTCATGCTGGTCGGAGCCCTCTGCGCCCTGGGCGCACTCGGGTACCTCTGAACGGTTCGCGTCACACGCGGTGACGGCACACGGGGCGGTGGGAGCACATCCCACCGCCCCGTCCGCGTTGCCGAGGCATGCGGGGACCGTGCCCAGCGGCCCCCGCGCGAACAACCCGGAGAAGCCGAACGCCCCGGAGACCAGCCCGAACAAGCCGACCGGACCGCCGCGCAGACCGAAGCCCACGCCACCGCGCCCGTCACCCGTGCCACGACCGCCACAGCGCCGCGTACGCCCCGCCGGCGGCGACCAGTTCGTCATGGCTGCCGAGTTCGCTGATCCGGCCGTCTTCGACGACCGCGATCACATCGGCGTCGTGCGCCGTGTGCAGCCGGTGCGCGATGGCCACGACCGTACGGCCGTCCAGCACCGTGCCCAGCGAGCGTTCCAGGTTCCTGGCCGCCCGCGGGTCCAGCAGCGAGGTCGCCTCGTCCAGGACCAGGGTGTGCGGATCGGCGAGCACGAGCCGGGCCAGCGCGATCTGCTGTGCCTGCGCCGGGGTGAGGGCGTGTCCGCCCGAGCCCACCTCGGTGTCCAGGGCGTCGGGCAGGGCCCGCGCCCAGCCGGCCGCGTCCACCGCGCCGAGCGCCGCCCACAGTTCCGCGTCACCGGCTCCCGCGCGGGCCAGCCGCAGATTGTCGCGGAGCGAGCCGACGAACACATGGTGCTCCTGGTTGACCAGCGCCACCTGCTCGCGGACGCGTTCCGCGGGCATCGCGGACAGTGCCGCGCCGCCCAGGGTGACCGTCCCCGCCCGCGGCCCGTAGATACCGGCCAGCAGCCTGCCCAGCGTCGACTTGCCCGCGCCGGACGGCCCGACCAGCGCCACCGTGCTGCCGGGACGGACGTTCAGCGAGACCTGGTGGAGGACGTCGACGCCTTCGCGGTAGCCGAAGCACACCCCGTCGGCCCGTACGTCCCGGCCGTCGGGCCGCACCGCCCCGTCCGCCGCCTCGGGCTCGACCTCGCGGACCCCGACGAGACGGGCCAGCGACACCTGCGCGACCTGGAGTTCGTCGTACCAGCGCAGGATCATCCCGACCGGCTCGGACATCATCTGTGCCAGCAGCGAGCCCGTCGTCAACTGCCCGGGGGTCAGCCATCCCTGGAGGACGAACACACCGCCCAGCATCAGCACCGCCCCCAGCACCAGCACATGCGTCACATTGATGACGGGGAAGAGCACCGAGCGGAGATAGAGCGTGTAGCGCTCCCACCGGGTCCATTCGAGGACCCTGCGCTCCGACAGCGCCACCCGGCGCGCGCCCAGCCGGTGGGCCTCGATGGTGCGCCCCGCGTCCACGGTCTCGGCGAGCACGGCGGACACCGCGGCGTACCCGGCCGCCTCCGACCGGTAGGCGCCCGGCGCCCGCTTGAAGTACCACCGGCAGCCGACCAGCAGCAGCGGCAGCGCCACCAGCACGGCCAGCGCCAGCGGCGGCGCCGTCACGGTGATCCCGCCGAGCAGCAGCCCCACCCACACGACACCGATGGACAGCTGCGGCACGGCCTCGCGCATCGCCTCCGCGAGCCGGTCGATGTCCGTGGTGATCCGCGACAGCAGATCCCCGGTGCCCGCCCGCTCCAGCACGCCGGGCGGAAGCGCCACGGACCGTACGAGGAAGTCCTCGCGCAGGTCCGCCAGCATCTGCTCGCCCAGCATCGCCCCGCGCAGCCGCACCATCCGTACGAACACCGTCTGGACGGCGAGCGCGAGAGCGAACAGGGCGAGGGTGCGGGCCAGGGGGATGTCCCGGTCGCCGGCGGCCAGGTCCTCGACGAGCCCGCCGAGCAGGTACGGGCCGGCCATGGAGGCGATCACCGCCACCGCGTTGACGCCGACGAGCAGGGCGAAGTCCTTGCGGTGACGGCGGATCAGTCCGGTGACGTAGGCACGTACCGTGGTCGGTGAGCCGACGGGGAGGGTGGTGACGGTCTGCGGGGCATCGGGATCGTGCTCCGGCGGCGCCAGGCCGATCATGCGGTCTCCTCGATCCGGTGGGCCGGCACGGCCGGCGGGGTGTCCGTGTCACGGGTGACGACGGCGCGGTAGGCGGGATGGGTACGCAGCAGTTCGCGGTGGCCGGCCTCGCCGACGGCCTTGCCGTCCTGGAGGAACACCACCCGGTCGGCCCGGTCCAGCAGCAGCGGACTGGACGTGAACACCACCGTCGTACGCCCCGTCCTGATCTCCCGCAGGCCGTCGGCGATCCGGGCCTCGGTGTGGGAGTCGACGGCGCTGGTCGGCTCGTCGAGCACCAGCACCTCAGGGTCGGTGACCAGCGATCTCGCCAGGGCCAGGCGCTGGCGCTGCCCGCCGGACAACGAACGGCCGCGCTCGGTGATGCGGGTGCGCATCGGGTCGCCGGAGTCGTCGACGGACGCCTGGGCGAGGGCGGCCAGCACATCGCCGCACTGGGCCGCGGACAGCGCCTGGGCCGGGCTGACGCGCCCGGAGGCCGGTACGTCGAGGAGTTCGCCGAGGGTGCCGGAGAGCAGCACCGGGTCCTTGTCCTGGACGAGGACGGCGGTGCGGGCCGTCTCGCGCGGGACGTCGCGGAGCGGGGTGCCGCCGAGGACGACGGACAGCGGGGTGTCCCCGTCGGCCCGGTCGTCGTCCTCGGCGGCGGAGTGCCCCCCGAGGCGTTCGGCGAGCCGCCCCGCGGCGTCGGGGTCGCCGCAGACCACGGCGGTCAGCCGTCCGGTCCGGGCGGTCAGGCCGGTGACCGGGTCGTGGAGATCGCCGGACGGCACCGGGTGCTCCGTACCGTCGCCGCCGGACGGCCGGCTCAGCGCCAGGACCCGCGCCGTACGCTTCGCCGACGGCAGGGAGAAGGAGAGCGCCATCGCGATCTCCTCGAAGTGCCGCAGCGGGAACAGCAGGAAGACGACGGCGCTGTAGATGGTGACGAGTTCGCCGACGGGAAGCTGCCCGTCGAGCGCGAGACGGGCGCCGTACCAGACCACCGCGATCAGCAGCAGCCCCGGTAGCACCACCTGGACCGCGGAGATCAGCGCCCACATGCGGGCACTGCGGACGGCGGCGCGCCGGACCTCCTGGGAGGCTTCGCGGTAGCGGCCCAGGAACAGCTCCTCGCCGCCGATGCCCCGCAGGACGCGCAGCCCGGCGACGGTGTCGGAGGCCAGTTCGGTGGCGCGCCCGGCCTTCTCGCGCTGGGCGTCGGCGCGCCGGGTGGCGGCCGGCAGCAGCGGCAGCACGGCCAGGGCCAGCACGGGAGTGCAGAGCACCACCACCGTGCCCAGGGCCGGTTGGTAGAACAGCAGCGCCGCACAGACACCGACGGTGGTCACGGCGGCGGCGCCGAAGCGGGAGACCGCCTCCACGAACCAGCCGATCTTCTCCAGGTCACCCGTACTGACCGCGACGATCTCCCCGGCGGCCACCCGCCGGGTCAACGCCGAACCCAGTTCGGTGGTCCTGCGGGCGAGCAGCTGCTGCATCCGGGCGACCGAGCTGATCCAGTTGGTGACGGCCGCGCGGTGCAGCATGGTGTCGCCGAGGGCGACGAGCGCGCCGAGCAGCGCCATCAGCCCGCCCGCCAGGGCGAGCCGGCCGCCGGAGCGGTCGACCACGGCCTGCACGGCGAGGCCGACGGGCAGGGGGAAGGCGGCCAGGGCACCGGTGTGCACCAGTCCCCACAGCAGTGCCTTGGCCTGCCCGCCGACCTGTTTCCGGAAGAGCCAGAGGAGGAATCTGCCGCCGGACCGGACGTCGGGGTCGCCGGGGTCGGCGTGAGGGAGATCGCGAATCTGCATGGCTTCCAGGCGTTGTCGGGGCGGACGGAGCGGGGGAGAGCGGCCGGCGGGGCGGGGGAGCGGGTGGGAAGGACGGTCCGGGCGGCGCGGGCAGGCCCCGTTCCACCGGGCCGGTGCGAAGGGGACCACGGAAGGGTCGCCCGTCGGGTCCGTGAATTCAAACGGTTTTCCGCCGGTCCCGCGCACTCCGGCCCGACGGGGCGAGGAGGCGGCGCACGGGCGGTGACCGGTTGTCAGTGCCCGGTGCGACCATGGAGGACATGTGGACGGCGGGCAGGGCGGTACGGGCGGCGGCGGTGGCCGCGGCCGGGGCGGTGCTGATGACGGGCTGCGCGGGTGGCCCGGAGGGCGGCACGGACGACGCGGGCGGCAAGGGGAGACACGCCCAGGAGCGCGCGGCACCGCAGGCCGTACGCCAGAAGGACGTCCCCGGAGTCGGCGCCGCCCTGCGCTCGCGCATACCGTCCGCGTCCCGGCAGGTCGTGGCCGTCTACGGCAAGGGCGCCGACTCGCCCGACGCCACCCTCGTGCTGTACGAGAAGCAGGCGGACGCCTGGGTGAGCAAGGGCAGCTGGCCCGCCCACAACGGCCGGCGCGGCTGGACGACCGATCACCACTCGGGCGATCTGCGCAGCCCGGTCGGGGTGTTCACGCTGAGCGACGCGGGCGGGGTGCTCGCGGACCCGGGAGCCGGGCTGCCCTACACCCGGTCGGCGGCCTTCGCCCCGCCGTCCTCCTGGTCCGCGAACACCCGCCATGACTTCGACCTGGTCGTCGCCGTCGACTACAACCGCGTCAAGGGCAGGTCACCGCTCGACCCCATGCGCCCGGAGGGCGAGTCCAAGGGCGGCGGGATATGGCTGCACCTGGACCACGGCAGCGGCACCTCCGGCTGCGTCAGCATCGACAGGTCCGGCATGACCACCCTGCTGCGCACCCTCGACCCGGCGCGGCACCCCGTCGTCGTCATGGGCGACAGGTCGCGGCTCGCGGGCTGACCGGCGCCCCTACTCCCGCGGCTTCGGCGAGTCCATCCCCGGACGGGCGTGCCGCCACAGCCCCCGGGTGAAGTCCGGGATCTCCTGCGGCGCTCCGTTCGCCCGGATCGAGGCGTCGCTCAGCGGTACGGGCGCGCTCCAGGCCGCCGCGTCGTACACGTCGAAGTCCGGTACGAGGCCCAGCCGCATGCACTGCATCAGCCGGAAGACCATCATGTAGTCCATCCCGCCGTGCCCGCCGGGCGGGTTGGCGTGCTCCTTCCACAGCCAGTGGTCCCACTGCGCGTACCGGGAGAAGTCGCCCCATTCGTCGTCGCTGTGGTCCGGCTCGATGTAGATCCGCTCGGGATAGTCCTCGAAGACGCCCTTGGTGCCGCCGAGGCTGTTGATACGGCTGTAGGGGTGCGGGGTCGAGACATCGTGCTCCAGCCGGATCACCCGGCCCTTGGCCGTCTGCACCAGGCTGATGGCGCGGTCGCTCCCGACGTACGACTCCTTCCAGCTCGGGTCGTTCGCCGGCATGTGCTCCTCGCGGTAGGCCGCGAGGCCCAGGGCCGGGGTGCCGAAGCTGGAGATGCGTACGGCGCGGTCGCCCCGGTTGAGGTCCATGTAGTTCGCCACGGGGCCGAAGCCGTGGGTCGGGTAGAGATCGCCCCGCAGCCTCGTGTGCCACAGCCGCCGCCAGGGCCCCTCGTAGTACTTCGGGTCGAACATCAGGCCGCGCAGATCGTGGAGATAGGCGCCGGCGCCGTGCAGCAGCTCACCGAACAGGCCCGCGTGCGCCATCCGCAGGACCCGCATCTCGTTCCTGCCGTAGCAGCAGTTCTCCAGTTGCAGGCAGTGCCGGCGGGTGCGTTCGGAGAGGTCGACCAGCTCCCACAGCTCGTCGAGCCGCAGGGCGAGCGGACACTCCACACCGACGTGCTTGCCGTGGCGCAGCGCCGTCCTGGCCACCTCGAAGTGCAGGTCCCAGGGGGTGGCGCCGTAGACGAAGTCGAGGTCGCCGCGGGCGCAGAGCTTCTCGAAGTCGTGGTCGCCGTGGGTGTGGAGGGCGGGCGCGGGCTGCCCGGCGGCGACCACCTTCGCGGCGGCCCGTTCCGCCTTCTCCCTGACCGGGTCGCACACGGCGACGACGCGGACGCCGGGTACCGCGAGGAAGAGGTCGATCATGCTGCCGCCGCGGTTGCCGAGGCCGACGAGGCCCACGCGTACGGTGCCGCGCCGCTCGAAGGGCACGCCGATCATGGTCCTGCCCTGGGGGCGCGGGGCGGCCGCCGCGCCGGAAGCGGTGGTGGGGGAAGCGGCCGCGGCGGGGGCGGCCGGTCCGCCGAGTCCGAGCCCGAGCCCGGCGCCCGCCGCGCCGGCGGTCCACAGGACCCTGCGGCGGCTCGGTCCCGACTCCTCGTCGCGGCCGTCGTGGTGCTGCGGCTGTGCCTCGTTCATCTGTCCTCCAAGGGAGCGGATGGTGTGCGGGGCATACGGGAACCTCGGTGAGGACCTTGACGGGTGAGGGGCCCGTGGCACAAGAGGCGTGGTGGGACTCATCGTTATGGGTCGCCGGTCCGTTGTCCTGATGGTCGGCAGATCGCTGACGCCCCGGAAGACACCAGAAGCGGGGGATCGATCCCGTGGTCGCCCGCCCGCGTCACCGGCTCTTTCCCAGGCTGACGGCGGCCAGGAGAAGCGTCGGCAGAGCCGTCGCCGCCAGGCTCAGGAGCCAGTAGGCGCGCGGTGCCAGCGGGGTCCGGCGCCGCAGCGGGCGGTTGGCCAGCCACCAGCCCAGGACGAACGCGGTGATGACCGGCCCCGCGAACAGCACCCAGGGCAGGACCCCGTCGTTCTCCGTGGGATTGCCCTGGGTGAGGCCGATCGCGGCGAGCGGCCAGTTCACGGCGAAGTAGTACACGAGCCAGATCGGCACGATGCCCGCGATGCCCAGCAGCACATTGACGGCGAGGGGCGCCCGCCAGCTCTTTCCCATGCGCCCAGTCTCGTGCCTCGGCCCGTCGGCCGGCCCCGTGCCCCCGGCACGGGCCTACGGCCGGGTCGCGCGCTCCAGCTCCATGAGCACCGAGTGGTAGCCGCGCCCGTCCGTCGCGTGGTCGAGGCCGATCTCGCACATCCGGTTCGCGGACAGATGGGTGTCGAAGGAACGGGAGGTGACGTACGCGGCCTCCTTCGCCGTGGCGGCCTCCGTCAGTTCCGGGTGCAGCATCCCGCGGTCGCCCGCGAAGCCGCAGCAGCCCGCGTCGTCGGGCACCACGACCTCCTCGGCGCACGCCCCGGCGACCTCCCGCAGCTCCGCCTCGTCGCCCAGGTGCCGCATCGAACAGGTCGGGTGGAGCACCGCCGACCCGGCCCGCCGCCGTACCTCCAGCCGCGGCAGCAACTCCCGCGCCGCCCAGACCAGCGAGTCGACGACGGTCAGCTCCGCGTGCCGGGCGCGGTTGGCCGGCGTCAGGTACGGCACCACCTCACGGGCGATGCCGAGGGTGCACGAGGAGGCGTCGACGACCAGCGGCAGCCGCCCGCCCGCCGTCCATCCCCACGCCGCCTCGACGATCCGGTTGGCCATCACCACATTGCCGCGCGCGTAGCCCTTCGAGTGCCAGACGGTGGCGCAGCACGTCCCGGTGACGTCCGCCGGGATCCACACGGGCCGGCCCGCCCGCCGGGACACGGCCACCACGGCCTGCGGCAGCGACGGCCCGGTGTGGCCGGCCGGCGCGCCGAAGATCCGGTTCACACAGGCCGGGTAGTAGACCGCCGCAGCCCCCGCCCGGTCGGTGGCCGGCAGGGACGCGGGCGCCGCTCCCGGAATCCGCGGCAGCCAGCGGGGGACGAGGTCGGGGCGTACGGCCCTGCGGGCGGCGGTGGTCGCCGCGGTGACGAGGCGGTCGTCGAGGCGGGTGGCGGCGGCCACCGCGAGGCGCGCGGCCCGTTCGGCGACCGCGAAGTGCCGGGCGAACAGCGCCGCCGTCCGCTCCTCGCGCGGCGAGTGCCTGCGGTGGCGGAAGTCCTTCATCATCGCGCCGGTGTCGATGCCCACCGGGCAGGCCAGCGCGCACGTCGCGTCGCCGGCACAGGTGTCGACCGCGTCGTACCCGTAGGCGTCGAGCAGCGCGCCGGTCACGGGTGAGCCGGCGGGCTGGCGGAGCATCTCGCGGCGCAGCACGATGCGCTGGCGCGGGGTGGTGGTCACGTCCCGGCTGGGGCAGACCGGTTCGCAGAAGCCGCACTCGATGCAGGGGTCGGCGACGGCCTCGACGGTGGGGAGGGTCTTCAGGCCGCGCAGATGGGCGTGCGGGTCGCGGTCGAGGACGACGCGCGGCGCGAGGATGCCGTGGGGGTCGAGGAGGTTCTTGATCCGCCACATCAACTCCGTGGCGCGCGGCCCCCATTCGCGTTCCAGGAACGGGGCGATGTTGCGTCCGGTGGCGTGCTCGGCCTTGAGGGAGCCGTCGAAGCGGTCCACGGTCAGGGTGCAGAAGTCGTCCATGAACGCCGCGTAGCGGGCGACGTCGTCGGGGCGCGCGGCGTCGAAGGCGAGCAGGAAGTGCAGATTGCCGTGCGCGGCGTGCCCGGCGACGGCGGCGTCGAAGCCGTGCCGGGTCTGGAGCGCGAGCAGGTCGGCGCAGGCGTCGGCGAGCCGGTCCGGCGGGACGGCGAAGTCCTCGGTGATCAGCGTGGTTCCGCCGGGCCGGGAGCCGCCGACCGCCGTGACGAACGCCTTGCGGGCCGTCCAGTAGCCCGAGACGACCGCCGGGTCCCGGGTGAAGGCGTTGGTGACGGACGCGACCGGCGCGACCAGGTCCAGGCCCGGCAGGATCGCTTCGGCGGCCCGCTCGTACGCCCGCAGCGCGCTCTCGTCGGGGGCCCGGAACTCCACCAGCAGCGCGGTGGTCTCCTTCGGCAGCCGCGCCCAGTCGGCGGGCACCCCGGCGACGCTCACCGAGGCGCGCAGGGTGTTGCCGTCCATCAGCTCCACGGCCCGCGCTCCGGCCGCGTTGAACCCCGGTACGGCGGCCGCGGCGGCCCGCAGGGTGGGGAAGAAGAGCAGGGCGGTGGCGGTGTGGCGGTCCAGGGGCAGGGTGTCGAAGACGGTCCCGGCGAGGAAGCCCAGGGTGCCCTCGGAGCCGACCATCAGCCCGCGCAGGATGCCGACGGGGGTGGTGGCGTCGAGGAAGGCGTCGAGGCGGTAGCCGTTGGTGTTCTTGAGGGCGTACTTGGCGCGGATACGGGCCGTCAGCTCCCGGTCCGCCTCGATCTCCGCCTTGAGCGCCAGCAGTCCGGCGCACAGCCCCGGTTCGGCGGCGGCCAGCCGCGCGTCGGCGTCGGGGGCCGCGGTGTCGACGACGGTGCCCGACGGCAGGACGACGGTGACCGAGGCCAGCGTGCGGTAGGAGTTGCGGGTGGTGCCCGCGGTCATGCCGGAGGCGTTGTTGGCGACCACCCCGCCGAGGGTGCAGGCGATCGCGCTGGCCGGGTCGGGGCCGAGCACCCGGCCGTGGCGGGCCAGCGCCGCGTTGGCCCGCAGCACCGTCGTCCCGGGCCCGATGCGCGCCCGCGCCCCGCCGTCGAGCACCTCGACGCCGCTCCAGTGGCGGCGGACGTCGACGAGGATGTCCTCGCCCTGCGCCTGCCCGTTGAGGGAGGTCCCGGCGGAGCGGAAGACGAGGTGGCGGCCGTTCTCCCGGGCGTAGGAGAAGACCGCCGCGATGTCGTCGGTGGTCTCGGCGAGGACGACGACCCGGGGGACGAAGCGGTAGGGGCTGGCGTCGGAGGCGTAGCGGACCAGGTCGGAGAGGGTGTGCAGCACCTTGTCCGCGCCGAGCAGCGCGACCAGGTCACGGCGCAGGGGCTCGGGGGTGCCCTGCGCGCGGTCGCCGGGCACCCGGTCGGGGGCGGGCTTCGCGGGGGCGTCGGGCCGCAGGGCCCCGGGCTTCGGCTCCAGCAGGGGCATGACGTCTCCTCCGGTCGGCTCGCTCCGTTGCTCAGCAGCGCGGCTCCGGTCCGTCGACGAGGGCGGACAGCAGGCCCCCGAGCACCTCGCGCTGTTCGGTGGTCAGCGGAGCCAGGATGTCCTCCGCGGCGGCCCGGCGCGCGCTGCGCAACGCGCGCAGTGCCGAGCGGCCGGTGTCGGTGAGCTCGACGCGGATCACCCGGCGGTTGGCGGGGTCGGGCACCCGGCGCACCGCGCCCCGCGCCTCCAGCGCGTCGACCAGCGTCGTCACGGCGCGCGGGACGACCTCCAGGCGTTCGGCGATGTCGGCCATGCGGGGCGGGGTGGCGCCGTAGCGGTGGACGATCCGCAGCAGCCGGGACTGGGCCGGGGTGAAGGCGAGGTCGAGCTGTGCCAGGCGGTGCCGCTGGGCGCGGTACATCCGGCGGGTCAGCCTCATGAGCTGTTCCGCGAGGTCGGCGGGGCCGGGGGAGGGGGTGCGCGGCTGGGGTGCGGGCATGGGGGAACAATATCAGGACCATGTTCATTGTGAGCCTAGGTAACAATGAGCTAGGGTCGGTGAAACCCGCGGTACCCGGCCCCGGAAGGAGACCATGCGCCACAACGAACCGGAATGGACACCGCCGCCCAAGGACCCCGACCAGCCGGTCCCGGTGCGGCGCATCCTCGCCCTCTTCCGCCCCTACCGCGCCCGGCTGGCCCTCGTCGGCCTGCTGGTGGGCGCCTCCTCACTGGTCTCGGTGGCCTCACCGTTCCTGCTGCGCGAGATCCTCGACGTGGCGATACCCGAGCGCCGCACCGGGCTGCTCACCCTGCTCGCCCTCGGCATGATCGCCACCGCCGTCACCACCAGCGTCTTCGGCGTCCTGCAGACCCTGCTGTCCACCACCGTCGGCCAGCGCGTCATGCACGACCTGCGCACCGCCGTCTACGCCAAGCTCCAGCGGATGCCGCTCGCGTTCTTCACCCGCACGCGCACCGGGGAGATCCAGTCCCGCATCGCCAACGACATCGGCGGCATGCAGGCGACGGTCACCTCCACCGCCACCTCCCTGGTGTCCAACCTGACCTCTGTCGTCGCCACCGTCGTCGCCATGATCGCGCTCGACTGGCGGCTGACCGTCGTCTCCCTGCTGCTCCTGCCGGTCTTCGTCTGGATCAGCCGACGGGTCGGCAGGGAACGCAAGAAGATCACCTCGGCGCGGCAGCAGCAGATGGCCGCGATGTCCGCCCATGTCACCGAGTCCCTCTCGGTCAGCGGCATCCTCCTCGGCCGCACCATGGGCCGCGCCGACTCGCTCACCGCGCGCTTCGCCGACGAGTCCGAGCGGCTGGTCGGCCTGGAGGTCCGCGCCAACATGGCCGGCCGCTGGCGGATGGCCACCATCGGCATCGTCATGGCCGCCCTGCCCGCCCTGCTCTACTGGGCCGCCGGCATGGTCCTCCAACTCGGCGGACCCGCCTTCTCCCTGGGCACCCTCGTCGCCTTCGTCACCCTCCAGCAGGGCCTGCTGCGCCCCACCGTCTCCCTGCTGACCACGGGCGTGCAGATGCAGACCTCGCTCGCCCTCTTCCAGCGCATCTTCGAATACCTCGACCTGCCCGTCACCCTCACCGAACCCGCCGACCCGGTACGCCTGCCCGCACCCCGTGGCGCACTCCGCTTCGAGAACGTCAGCTTCTCCTACGACCCCGGGGCCGAACCCATCCTCCAGGGCATCGACCTGACCGTCCCGGCGGGCGGCAGCCTCGCCGTCGTCGGCCCCACCGGCAGCGGCAAGAGCACCCTGAGCTACCTGGTGCCCCGCCTCTACGACGTCACCGCCGGACGGGTCACCCTCGACGGCACCGACGTCCGCGACCTCGACTTCGACACCCTCGCCCGCTCCGTCGGCGTGGTCTCCCAGGAGACCTACCTCTTCCACGCCTCGGTCGCCGACAACCTCCGCTTCGCCAAGCCCGACGCCACCGACGAGGAACTCGAACGCGCCGCCCGGGCCGCCCAGATCCACGACCACATCGCCGCCCTCCCCGACGGCTACGACACCCTCGTCGGCGAGCGCGGCCACCGCTTCTCCGGCGGCGAGAAGCAGCGCCTGGCCATCGCCCGCACCCTCCTGCGCGACCCGCCGGTCCTGGTCCTCGACGAGGCCACCAGCGCCCTGGACACCCGCACGGAACACGCGGTGCAGCGCGCCGTCGACGCGCTCTCCGAGGGCCGTACGACGGTCACCATCGCCCACCGCCTGTCCACCGTCCGCGACGCCGACGAGATCATCGTCCTCGACGGCGGCCGGATCGCCGAACGCGGCACCCACACCGCGCTCCTCGCCGCCGGCGGCCGCTACGCCGCCCTGGTACGGCGCGACTCCCACCGCGACGAGGACGACGGCACCCCGGACGGCGACGGCGAGCCGGCCGCCGCCCCCGTCGCGGCGCGCTGACCCGGCGGCGCTACACGGGCGACAGCCGGTACCCGTAGCGGTAGGCCCGGTCCGCGTGCAGCAGGTACTTCTCCAGCGGCGCCGCACCCCAGGAGTCGTTGCCGCCCAGACCCGACTGGCGGTGGTTGACGCCCAGATGCACCGTGCCGCGCCGCCTGAGCTCGTACGGATGACGAGGGCCGTCGAGATCCGCCGGGGTGTGGTGCAGCGCGCTCAGCTCCAGCAGCTGCGCCCCCTCGCCCCCCTCCGCGCTCACCCGCAGCCCGACGCCGTCCCGCCGGGTGAGCGAGGCGGTGCGCACATCGGTGACATTGCCGGTCTGCTGGGGGCGCGAGTACGGGCCGAGCTGGGCGGCGACGCTGGTGCGATAGCGGCCCACGAACGCGGCGGTGCGCCGGTCCCAGTAGTTCTCGTGCGGGCCCCGCCCGTACCAGTCGAAGGTGTCGAGCCCGGCCGGAAGGGTCAGCAGCGCGCCCACCAGCGGCAGGTCCGGCAGCCCCGCGCCCGGCCGCAGGGTGTGGGTGATCCGCACCTCGCCGTCGCCGCGCACCGTGAACTCGGTGTCCCAGTGGGAGACGGCGGGAGAGGTGGGCAGGGTGGCGGTGACGGTGAGGACGACCTCGGACGGGGACGGCTGCGCCGTCGTGACGGCGGTGACGGTACGGTCGGCGCCCGCGGTGCGCCAGGTCCGCAGCGTCTTCTCGGCGTGCCGCCCGATGTCGTTGTCGGTCGGCGCGCGCCAGAAGTTGGGCACCGGCCCCTCGGTGAGCAGCGTCCGGCCCCGGTGCCGGTACGACGTCAGGGTGCCGGTCCGCTTGTCGAGGACCACCTCGCTCTCACGGCCCAAGACCGTCACGGTCGCCGCGTTCTCCACGACCTTCAGCGCCGGCGACGCGCCCGGCGGCGGCCCGTCGGGCGCCGGGGTGTGCCAGGGCAGCGCGAACTGCTCGGCCGCGACGCTGTGCCCTGCCTCCGCCCAGCGGGTCGCCCGGCGCAGCACGAACGACAGGTTGAGCCAGTACGCGGCGCCCGGCTCCGGGCGGTGCGGCCGGCGCGCGGGGACACGGACGGTGGCGGTGGCCCCCGGGCCCGCCTCGGGCGCCGGGAGGGTGCCGTGCTGGACGCGCCGGCCGTCGCGGGTGACCTCCCAGCGCAGCTCGTAGGCGTCCAGGCCGGTGAAGAGATTGCGGTTGGTGACGCGGACGGTGCCGGCGGCGAGGTCGCCCGCCGTCATGCGGATCGTCTGGTAGACCTTCTTGACCTCGTGGACGGCCGGGTGCGGGGTCCGGTCGGCGGAGAGGATGCCGTTGCAGCAGAAGTTGCCGTCGGTGGGGTAGCCGGGCTTCCAGTCGCCCCCGTAGGAGAGATGGGTGCGGCGGGGGTCGCCGGGCACCGGGCGGCGGATCGCCTGGTCCGCGAAGTCCCAGATGAAACCGCCGTGGAGATTGGGGTAGCGCTCGATGACGTCCCAGTACTCCTGGAGATTGCCGGTGCTGTTGCCCATGGAGTGGGCGTACTCGCACAGGAGGAACGGCTTCGGGTTGCCGGACCTCCCGTACGCCTCCACGCCGTCCGGGCCGGTGTACATCTCGCTGTGCACATCGGCGACATCGTTCATGCCCTCGTAGTGCACCGGCCGGGACGGGTCGCGGCGGCGCGTCCAGTCGGCCATGGCGCGGAAGGTGTCGCCGTGGCCCGCCTCGTTGCCCAGCGACCAGACGATGACGCTGGGGTGGTTCTTGTCCCGCTCGACCAGGGAGCGCATCCGGTCCAGACAGGCGTCGGCCCACTCCGGCAGGCCGGCCGGCAGCCGGTCGCGGACGCCGTGCGTCTCCAGGTTGGCCTCGCCGACGACATAGAGCCCGTACTCGTCGCAGAGGTCGAGCCAGTGCGGGTGGTTGGGGTAGTGGGAGGTGCGGACCGCGTTGATGTTGTGCTGCTTCATCAGCCGGATGTCCTGGAGCATCCGCTCGGCGGTGACCGCCTGTCCGCGGTCCGGGTCCGACTCGTGCCGGTTGACGCCCCGGAGGACGACCGGCGCGCCGTTGACGGTGAAGGTGCCGGGCCCGCAGTCGACGGTGCGGAAGCCGACCCGGGAACGCTGGACGTCGACGGTCCGCCCGGCCGGATCGGCGAGCGCGACCACGAGCGTGTAGAGGTGGGGGGTCTCCGCGGACCAGAGCGCGGGGGAACGCACGGTGGCGGCGGGGGAGACCGTCACGTCCCGGCCGCCCTCGGGCCGGACCTCAGCGGTGAGCGGCTTCGGCAGGACGGCCCGCCCGTCCGCGTCGTACAGCGTGGCGGTCAGCGTGTACGTCCCGGTGCCCGCGCCGCCCCGGTCGCGTACGGTCGCCGTCACGGCCAGCCGGCCGTCCGCCCCGGCACGGGTGTGGAGGTCCTGCACATGCACCGGCGGGACCGAGTAGAGGTAGACGTCGCGGAAGATACCGGACAGGTCGATCATGTCCTGGTCCTCCAGCCAACTGCCGTCGGACCAGCGGTAGACCTCCACGGCGAGCGCGTTCCGGCCCGGCCGCAGCCGGTCGGTGACGTCGAACTCCGCCGGGGTGTAGCTGTCCTCGCTGTAGCCCACCCGCTCGCCGTTGACCCAGACGAAGAACGCCGACTTCACGCCCTGGAACGACAGCAGCGTCCGGCGCCCCTTCCACCCCTCGGGCACGGTGAAGGTACGGCGGTAGGAGCCGACCGGGTTGAACCCCTTCGGGACCTGCGGCGCCTCCGGCGTCTCGTAGCCGACCCAGGGATATCTGACGTTGAGATAGATCGGCTCGGGATAGCCCTCGATCTCCCAGTTGGACGGCACCGGAATCCGGTCCCAGGCACTGTCGTCGAAGTCCGGGACGAAGAAACGCCTCGGGCGCTCGTCGGGGTTGCGGGACCAGTGGAAGCGCCAACTGCCGTTGAGGCAGTGGTAGTACGGCGAGGCGGTGTGGTCGCCCGCCAGCGCCGCCGCGGTGTCCCGGTAGGGGATCAGGCGGGTGCGCGCCGCCTCGCGGTTGACCTGGAAGATGCCCGGCCGGCCGTTCCACTCCTCACCGGGCTCCGCGGCGTCCGCGGCGAAGACCGCCTTCTGGGCGGTGAAGGCGGCCCAGCCGGTCAGGGCGGTACCGGTGACGAGGAACGAGCGGCGGGACATTCGGCGTGCTTCCATGCGACCCATGAGACAGCTCCGAACGCAAGGCAACAGGAAGCAGCAGGATTGGACATCGCACGACACAAGACAAGACCCCGACCGGCCCCTTCCTCACCCGTACCACTACTACCGGTCACCCACGGCAACCACCACTGTTACAGGCACATTGCCGATCCCGCCCACCACCCCCGAACCCCTGGCGGCACCCCGGCACGGTCGTACATGATCCCCTGGCCGACCGGACCGCTCCGGCGGCGGACCACCGGACGACCGTGAGCGAGGGGACCATGGCGAACACGGAACACACGGAACGGACGGACGGCACCACCCGCCGCCCCTCCCCACTGCGCCAACTGGCCGCGGCCTCCGTCGGCAACGCCGTGGAGTGGTACGACTGGTACACGTATTCCTTCCTCGCCACGTACATCGCCGCGCAGATCTTCCCCGAAGGCGCGTCGAATTCGCTGGTGCCGCTGCTTTCGACGTTCGCGGTCTTCGCGGTGGGGTTCTTCATGCGGCCCGTCGGCGGGCTGCTGATGGGCGCGGTCGCCGACCGGCGCGGGCGCCGTGCGGCGCTCACGGTGACCATTCTGCTGATGGGCGCGAGCAGTCTGTTGGTGGGGCTGACGCCGACGTACGCCGCCGCCGGGGTCCTCGCGCCGGTCGTTCTCGTCCTGGCCCGGCTGCTGCAAGGGCTGTCGGTGGGAGGGGAGTTCGCCGCGGCGACCACGTTCCTCGTGGAGTCGGCCGGGCCCGGCCGGCGAGGGTTCTTCTCCAGCTTCCACTACGTGTCGACGACCATCGGACAGCTCGTCGCGTCCGGCGTCGCGGCGCTCCTCGTCGCGAACCTCGCGCCCGCCACCATGGACAGCTGGGGTTGGCGGGTCCCGTTCGTGCTGGGGGCGCTCCTGAGCCTCGTGGGCTTCTGGGTCCGGCGCGGCTCGCACGAAACGCGCAGCGAGGAACAGGCGAAGGCGCCCCGCCCCGGCCTCTTCGAGGCCCTGCGCCGCCATCCGCGCGAATCGCTGCTGATCTGCGGCATCACCGCGGGCGGCACGCTCGCGTACTACACGTGGACGTCGTACCTGCCGACGTACGCCGAGCTCAACGCCGGGGTCGAGAAGACCGACGCGCTGCTGGCGGGCACCCTCTCGCTGACGTTCTTCGCCGTGCTCCAGCCCGTCGCGGGCATGGTGTCCGACCGCTTCGGGCGCAAGCCGCTGCTGCTGATGTTCGGGATCGGCTTCGCCGCGCTGTGCGTGCCGCTGCTGCGCGCGCTCGACGGCTCCTTCGCCACGCTCCTGCTCGTGCAGTGCGCGGGCATGATCCTGCTGAGCGGCTTCACGGCCATCTCGGCGGCCGTGAACGCGGAGACGTTCCCGGCACGGGTGCGCGCCGCGGGCATCGGGTTCCCCTACTCCCTCACCGTCGCCCTCTTCGGCGGTACGGCGCCCTACATCGGCACGCTCTTCAAGGACCTGGGACAGACCGGCCTCTTCCCGGTGTACGTGGCCGTGCTGTGCCTGGTCTCGTCCGTCGTGTACCTCCGACTGCCCGAGACGGCTCACCGCCCGTTGGAGAGGTGAGAGCGCGAAGAGTCAGGAGCTGACCGTGGTCAGTCCGGTCTGCACCGGCCTGACGGTGCCCTGGCCAACCACACGTTCCTCGCCTGGGCCGCGAGCACACTCAGCGGTCCTGTCCTCGCCGTCGTGAGGGCGCACATCGTTGGCTCTGCGTCGAGGTGATCCTGCGGTTCGTCCCGGACCGGATGTTTCTGACCGCACGGAGTGGGATGGGCTCAATGGTCACCGGAGTCCGGCGAGCGCATGCATGACCGCCTGCACGCGCAGGCGGAAATATTCGGGCGCGAAGAGCGAAGCCCTTGCTCCGTGGCCCCGCAGGCTCGTGTGTGAAGGGATCGAGGCGTTACGCGGGGCTGCCTGACGCCGCTTTGTGCCGCCCGCGCCAGCGGGCCAGCACATGGTCCCGGGAGTACGGGAAGCCCCCAAAGAGCCGACGGCTGATGTCCAGGACCTCCTCGTCTGCGAGCAGTAGGAACGCGAACAGATCGTCGTCCTGTACGTCCTGCCAGCGGTTGAGCACCGGCATGTCCTGTGCCCTACCGTCGAAGCCGAGTCCGTCGAAGGAACTGCCATGGGAGGCCGGATTCACGACATTGAGCCCGTTGTCAGAATGCTTCACGTCCAGGGCGCGGGAAACCCTCTGCCGTTCGGACGGATCGCTGAACCAGGCGTTGAAGGATACGTAGGTATGTCCGAATGCCCCGCTTTCGAAGTATCCGGCATACCGTTTCCACAGCTCGGGGAATCCAGGTCCGTGACAACGGAGAGGGCGCCTTTCGTACGTTCGGGGGCGGGGTGGTCGTAGGTGGTCGCAGCCGTGCCGTCCGACGGTCCGGCCGTTGCCGGCGTCATGAGAACGGAGCTGCTCGCTCGGACTGCTTCATCCGTGGCGCCCGGCGGTGTCGGGCGCGGGGAGGGATGACCGTACGTGGCGCGCCGCCCGGAAGGCGACCAGCCCCGTCAGGTAGATCACCAGGGCCGTCAAGGGGATTCCCGCGGGCCCCGCGTCCTGGAAGCCGCCGATGGTGAGCCGGACGATGCCGATGCTGGTCGCGGCCGTGCCGACCAGGACCAAGGCGACGGCCGGCCGCGTCGCGGTTCCGCCGGCGCCGGGGGTCGTCCGGGCGGCGGAAGAAGGGGCCGTCGACTCCCTGCGGCGCGAACGTTCGAAGCGCACGAACACCGCGACGAAGACCCCGAGCAGCAGGGCGCAGACCGCCAACCACACCGTCCGCCAGGCGAACCAGCTCGCCGATCCGATCTCCGGTTGGGGCATGACGCCGGTCGGGTAGAGCGCCAGAGCGGCCACGAGCACAGGGACCATGTGCCACAGGAACAGCGTCATGATCCCCCCGTTGACGGCGATCACCGCCATCCAGACCCGCTCCCGACGCAGCCAGGTGCGCAACGGCCCGGCGAGCAGCAGGACCAGACCGGTCTGGGCCACGGACAGGGCGAGCAGCGCGACCGTCGGCGGCGCGGTGTTCTGCACCTCGGCCCCGGGCACGCCGACCATGCTGACCGGATACGGCCCGATCGTCGTCAGCGCGACCAGCGCGGCCGACCCGCCGAGGAACAGCAGCCAGCGGCGGGCCGGAGAGCGGGTCAGAGTGCCGTCGCGCCAGGCGAAGCCGAGTTGAGGCAGGATCAGCCAGACGAGTAGGTAGTTGACGACACCCAGGGCGTCGTCGCCCGTACTCAGCCGCAGGGCGTCGAAGCAGGCGGCGGCCACGGTGAGGGCCGCCGGAACGGCCAGGCCCCAGCGCCGATGGGCGGCGAGCATCGCCGGAGTCACGGCCACGACCACGAGATAGACGGCGAGGAACCACAGCGAGATGGCCACCAACCAGGCGGCCAGCCGCACCAGCCCCGGATCGACGCCCGCCAGCCGGGCGATCGCGGAGACGGCGACCCCGATCACGATGAAGACCGTCGTCGGCCGCAGCAGCCGGCTCGCACGCGACCCCAGCCAGTCGGCGTAGCCGTCCCCGCGCCTGCGGGCCGAGGTCCAGGACGCGGAGTTGGCGTAGCCGCCGACCAGGAAGAAGATCCCCATCACCTGGAACACCCAGGTGAGCCACCGCGTCCACGGCAGGACGGCGAGCGTGTGCTCCCCGCCCAGCCGGCCGTCCCGAAAGGTGATCATCACGGCCAGCCAGTGACCGATCACCACCATGACGATGGCGAACGCCCGCAGGAAGTCGACATAGCGGTCACGGTGTGCGGGGGTGGCGGCGGCGAGGTCCCGAATCCTCACCCGGTCCTCCTCACTCGCGTGTCTCGTAAGCCCGCCTCCTCGGGCTCGGAAACGAACCTTTCCTTGAGAAGTGAACGCACCATGGCATATCGCTGCAATCCGGCCCTGCGTCCTGGCGTCCACCATGAAGCGCGTGTCGGTGTCCGGCGGGAGGCGAGCAGACCGTGCGCATTCGGCCGCACCGAATAGCGAGCGTTCCGCCATGTGCGGAAACTGGGGGGCATGCGCGAGTACGAGAGTCCGTCCTCGATCGGCATCCCGCCAACGGACCAGCTGGCCGACACGGTGTTCCGGAGTGATCGGACCGAGGTCGTCCTGTTCGACCGGCGGACGGGAAGCGGCTGGGAGCCCGTGACCTCCGCGCGGTTCGCGAGCGAGGTACGCGCCCTCGCGGCGGGCTTCCTCACCGCCGGGATCGAGGCCGGCGACCGGGTCGCCCTGCTGGCCGCGACCAGCTACGAGTGGACGCTGACCGACTATGCTCTGTGGGCGATCGGTGCGGTGCCGGTGCCGGTCTACGACACCTCCTCGGCCGAGCAGATCCAATGGGTACTGGAGGACTCCGAGGCCGTCGCGACGGTGGTCGGGACATCGGAACACCGCCGCCGGCTCGACGATGTCCAGGTGGACCTTCCCGGGCTGGAGCAGGTGTGGCAGATCGACGCGGGTGACCTTTCCCGGCTGCGGCAGGAGGGCGCCGGAGTTCCCGACTCGCGGGTCGACGCGCGCCGCGACGCGGTCCGCGCGGACGACACCGCCACCATCATCTACACCTCCGGCACCACCGGTCGGCCCAAGGGGTGCGTACTCACCCATGCCAACCTGCTCTACGACGCCCGTGCCTCGATCGCGGTGCTACGGGAGATCTTCGGCCACGACGCCTCGACGGTGCTGTTCCTGCCGTTGGCACACGTGTTCGCCCGGGTGATCCAGGTGGCCTGTGTCGAGCACGGCGTCCGCCTGGCCCACACGGCCGACCTCGCCCGCCTGCCCGACCACCTGGCCGCACTGCGTCCGACGTTCATCCTGTCGGTGCCCAGGATGCTGGAGAAGGTCTACGCCCGAGCGCGGCAGCGCGCCGAGGAGCAGCGCCGCGGTGGCGTCTTCCGGCGCGCCGAACGGGTCGCCGTCCGCTACAGCCAGGCGTTGGACCACGGGGGCCCCGGCCTGGGGCTCACCCTGGTCCACCGCCTGTTCGACAGGCTCGTCCACCGCAGGCTGCGGGCGGCGCTCGGCGGACGGGTCACCCACGCCATCAGCGGCGGCGCTCCGCTCGGCACCCGCCTCGGCCACTTCTACCGAGGCATCGGCGTGACCGTGCTGGAGGGCTACGGGCTGACCGAGACCAGCGCCGCCGCCACCGTCAACACGCCCTCCGCGGTCAAGATCGGTTCGGTCGGGAAGCCGCTGCCCGGCGTCACGGTACGGATCGCCGACGACGGCGAGATCCTGCTTCGCGGCCCCGTGGTGTTCCCGGGCTACTGGCGGAACGAACGGGTCACGAAGGAGACGCTGAGCGCCGACGGCTGGCTGTACACCGGAGACGTCGGCACCCTGGACGACGACGGATTCCTGACCATCTCGGGCCGCAAGAAGGAGATCATCGTCACCGCCGGCGGGAAGAACGTCGTCCCCGCGGGGCTGGAGGACCGTCTGCGCAGCCACCCTCTGATCAGCCAGGTGGTGGCTGTCGGCGATCAGCGCCCGTTCATCGCCGGCCTGATCACTCTCGACGAGGAAGGGCTGGCGGCCTGGAAGGAGAGCGCGGGCAAGCCGGCGGCCGCCACGCCCGCGCAGCTCCGTGACGACCCCGACCTGCTCGCCCGGCTGCAGACGGCGATCGACGAGGTCAACGCGACCGTCAGCCGGGCCGAACGGATGCGCAGATTCAGGGTCCTGCCCGGCGACCTCACCGAGGCGCACGGCTACCTCACCCCGACCCTGAAGGTCCGGCGCAGCCGGGTGCTCAAGGACTTCGCCGCGGATGTCGAAGCGCTGTACCGGACATGACCTCCCGCCGGCACCGGTGGTCTCGTCCTCCTGGGGCCCCCGGGGCGTTGGACCGGCTGGTCAGCGCCACACCGGAAACCCGGGACCGGGTCGTCGACGCCGCACGGGCGCTCAGCATCGTGGTCGTCACCCTGTGGCACTGGACGCTGTCGGTCACCCATCGCACCTCTGACGGCGCCCTCGCCATGCCCAACCCGATCGACGCCGTTCCCGGCGGGTGGGCGGCCACCTGGGTCCTGCAGATCATGCCGGTGTTCTTCCTGGTCGGCGGCTACGCGAACCTGGCCGGCTGGCAACGTACGCAAGCGGACAAGGACCCCGCCGGCCGGTTCGTCGCCGACCGGCTCCGCAGGCTGTCGGTGCCCACCGCCGTATGGGCGGGGGTGTGGCTGGCCGGCGAGCTGATCGCCGCGGCCCTGCGAGGACCCCACCGCTGGATGTGGCAGTCATTCCCCGGCTACCTGACGCCCTTGTGGTTCCTGGGGGTGTACAGCCTGTTGATCGTCACCGTGCCGCTGACGGCGACCCTGCACGCCCGCCACGCCGCCGGCACCCTGGCCGCGCTCGCGGGACTGATCGCCGTGGGCAGCGTGCTGGGCCGCGGCATCGGGCAGACCTGGGCCGAATGGGTCACCCTCGCGCTGGTGTGGCTGTTCTGCCACCAGCTCGGCTACGCCTGGCGCACCTGGCAGCTCGGGCGACGGCCGTTGGCCCGGCGGCTGGCGGTCACCGGGGCCGGTCTGCTGACCCTGGTCGTGCTGACGGTGTTCGCCGGTTACCCCCGCTCGATGGTCGGCACGGTCGGTGACGCCGAGTCGAACATCTTCCCCACCAACGCGGCCATCGCGGCGCTCGCCGTCTTCCAACTCGGACTGCTGGCTCTGATCACGCCGGCCGCGGCGCGCTTCCTGCGCCGCCCCCGTGTCTGGAAGCCTGTGGTGGCGCTCAACCTGGTGGCGATCACCGTGTTCCTGTGGCACATGACCGCCTACCTCGTCGCGTTGTGGACCTACGAAGGTCTGGGCCACACGCTCCTGGCGGAGCCGACCGCCTCATGGTGGGCGCAACGCTGGTTCTGGCTGCTGGCCCCCATGGCCGTCCTCCTCATCCTGGTCGCGGTGTTCGCCCCGGTCGAGCTCAAGGTCCGCCGGCCCCGCCGAAAAGCGACCGCGGCGGGTGAGTGACGCACACGGTTCACGAGTTGTGGGACCGCATGCGGGAACGTGACGGGGGCGGGGCGGCGGCGCTGTGCAAACTTGTTCCCGTGCCCCGAGATCTTTCCGGGGGGCTCGTGCAAGCCATCGCGAAGAACGGCATCATCAACATCCGCGAAGTGGTAACGGGGCATCTCGGACGCTTCCGCGTACCGGCTGGATCACATCCTGTCGGTGGCCGCGCGACATTGTCTGCAGCACATGACGGCCGAGGCCCTGCCGGAGGCCGTCGCACAGCTCAGGCTCCGGCACCGGCTGGCGGCGGCTTCCGCCGGCGCCTACGTCAAGGCCGGGTTCACCGCCATCGTGCAGGACATCCTGATCGGCGAGTACCTGGCGGAGATCACCGAGCTGATCAAGAGCCGCCCGCTGGCCGTCGTCGTGCTGGCGCCCGATCCCGAGGCCGTGGCGTGGCGCGAGGAGAAGTTACCGGAGGGCAACGGCGCGGCCGGGGCGGCTTCCTGGGGCAGGTGCGCCCACGAGGTCTTGGTGGCGAGCTTGATCGCCGCGTACGTGGTGTCCGTGGCGGGGGCCCGCAAGGCGTAGAGGCCCTCATCCGTGTACACGACGTTGACGGGCGCGGCCTGGGGCGGCTCCTTGGAGCGGGCGCCGCAGGGACCGCGGCAACGCGGAAAAAGGGCGGCGCCCCTCCCTGGGACGGGGAGAGGCGCCGCGGGTGACGCGTCCGTCAGACCAGCCAACCCACGAGGTGGACGATGCCGGCAAGCAGGTTGGTGAGGATGTCCATCGGATGTTTCTCCTTGTGTCACGGTGATGCAGGACCAACTCTCCGGACCGGCAAGGGATGCGGTCGGAGGCGCTGCGCTGTGACGGTCTGCAGCTCGTCACTCGCGCCCCGTAAGGATCACCCGACGCAGGCGATACGCGTAACCCTTTTGGGTATCGGTCACACTTTCCGGCGAACATTCGCTCCCGCGTTCGTGTGTTCCCTTTGAGGGGGCGAAAGGCCGGACGCGTCACGCCCCGTCGTGTCACCGGCCGGAGGGCGAGGGCACCGCGCGCCCCGCCGGTTCCTCACGTGTCATCCACCCGGCCTCGTACGCGTGCCAGCCCAACTGCATCCGCGTGGTCACCCCCGCCACGTCCATCAGCCGTCGCACCCGCCGCTGTACCGTCCGCAGGCCCAGCCCCAACTGCTTGGCCACACTCGCGTCGGTCAGCCCCGCCAGCAGTAGCGCCAGCACCTCCAGATCCGCGGCGTCCGGCCCGTCCCCCGGCTCCTTGGACAATCCCGCCGCGCCCAGGCGCAGCGGTACCGCCTGCCGCCATATCGCCTCGAACAGCCCCCGCAGCGACTCCAGCAGTCCGCTGGCGTGCACCACCACCGCGGCCGGTTCCGCCGTGTGCCGGGTCAGTGGCACCATCGCCAGCGCACGGTCCGCGATCACCAGCGTGGCGGGCACCTTGTCGGCCACCCGCACCAGCGCGCCCCGGCCCAACGCCGCACTCGCCTCCGCCACATAGCCCGGTGTTTCCAGCGCCTCGCCCTCGACGACGACCCGGTAGGCCACCCCGAGCGAGGCGGCCTGGCCTTCCGCGTGGTTCTCCGCGGGCGTGACCACCGCCGGCGCCGGGGTGACCAGCGCGCACACCTCGTGGACCGCGCCCAGCTGGATCTGGCGGAAGCGCTGCGCGACCGCGCTCGAACCGGTCACCACCTCCACCAGGTCCCGCACGTCCGGCTCCGCGTCCTGGCCCTGGTACTCCTCGGCCAGCATCGCCGCCGCCAGCTCCGCCCGCTCCAACTCGTGCCGCTGCTGGGTGAGCAGCGCACCCAGCGCCACCCCCGGCGGCGCCACCACCCAGCGCCCCGCACGGGCCGGCGACTGCGCCGCCAGACCCCGCTGCTCCAAGTGGCGCAGCGCACGCTCCGTTTCGTCCACCGGCGCCCGCAAACGGTGTGCCAGCTCCGGCACTTCGGCGGCCCCCAGCCCCACCAGTGTGCGGTAGGCGGACTCCTGCGCGTCGTCCAACCCGATGGCTCCCAGCATCCGCGCCCCTCCTCCCCGGCCGTGGCGAGAACCGGCCACGGCGCAAAACCGTCGCCCTCCATCATCCTCGCCCGCACGACGCCTCTGCCAGGGGTCCGGCACCGCACACCGCACCCGCGCGGCACGCACCGGTCAACGGCCAGGGGAAACGCCCTTCGTGGCCGCTACCGTCCCGCAGCGGCGGCCGGAACCCCCGCCGTCGCGGGTGCGCCCAGCAGCCCGCGCGCCGCCAACTCCGGGCGTACGCCCTCACCGAACCAGTACGCCTCCTCCAGATGCGGATAACCGGACAGGACGACATGCTCGATGCCCAGCGCGTGATACTCCTCGATCCGGTCCGCGACCTCCGCATGACTGCCGACCAGCGCGGTGCCGGCGCCGCCGCGCACCAGCCCGACACCCGCCCACAGGTTGGGCGCGATCTCCAGGCCCTCGCGCGAGCCGCCGTGCAGGGCGAGCATCCGCCGCTGCCCCACCGACTCGCTCCTGCCCAGGGCCTGTTGGGCGGCGGCCACGGTCCCCGGGTCGAGATCGTCGAGCAGCCGGCGCGCGGTGGCCCATGCCTCCTTCGAGGAGTCCCGGGAAATGGTGTGCAGCCGGATGCCGAAGCGGACCGTACGCCCCTCCCGCGCGGCCAGCTCCCGAATCCATTCGATCTTGTGCCGTACCTGCTCGGGCGGCTCGCCCCAGGTCAGGTACACGTCCGCGTTCCGCGCCGCGACCGGCCCGGCCGCCGCCGACGAACCACCGAAGAAGATCTCCGGCAGCGGATCGGGCGGCAGCGCCGTCACCCCGCCCTCGATCCGGTAGTACCCGCCCCGGAAGTCGAACGGCTCCCCGCTCCACACACCCCGTACGACCTGGAGGAACTCATCCGTACGCGCATACCGCCGATCATGGTCGAGGCGGTCCCCGAACCTCCTCTGCTCGGTCGCGTCACCACCGGTGACCACGTTCAGCAGCAGCCGCCCACGCGAGATCCGCTGATACGTCGCGGCCATCTGCGCCGCCAGCACCGGCGAGATGACGCCCGGCCGGAACGCGACCAGGAATTTCAGCCGCTCGGTGACCTGCGACAGCGCCATCGTCGTCAACCAGGCGTCCTCGCACCACGTACCGGTCGGGGTGAGCACCGCCTCGAACCCGAGCTGTTCGGCGGCCTTGGCGATCTGCGTGAGATACCCGATGCCCGGGGCCCGCACCCCGCCGGCGGGGGTGATGCGGTCGCGCCGGATGCCGCCGTCGGTATAGGCGTGCCGGTCGACGAGCGTCCGCCCGTCACCGCCGGTCGGAAGGAACCAGTGAAGATGCACGGACATGTCGGGAGGCCTTTCCGTAGCTGCGCGGCACCGCGCCCGGGAACGGGCGGACCGTGGCGAAGACACGACCCGACGAGCGAGCCGCAGGTGAAGGAAGGGGCAAGGAGGCCCAGGAGGGGAGAACGACCGGAAGGTCAGCGACCGCGGCAACAGGCGGCGGACGCCACTCGCAGCAGGTCGATATGACCGCGCGTCGTGAGCAGGGCTGCCATGCACATGCGGCCGAACGTAACGGCCCACCGCAAGCACGGTCAAACACCGTCTCACCGGCCGGACCTTTGTTACGGACGTATGGCCGCACCCCTCACCGCCCGGCGGCCGCGAGTGCCGAGGCGGAGGCCGACGGAGCGGCATCCGGGGGAGCCGAGCCGATGCGCCGCGTCAGCCGGTCGTCGGGCCGGGGAGTGTCGCGAAAGCGGGGGCGCGGCAGCTCGTTGACGCTCTGACCAGCACTTCCGCTTCATACCGGAGAGCGAGCTGACGCCTCGGTAGCCTCCTCCGCACGGGGGACGTGGTCCGTCTGGAGGGATGAGGCCGCCGGCCGCTGAGCGGTGAGATCGTCAAGGGGTCCTTTCACCTCACCGCATCGGAGCCTGTGATGGTCAGTGCATTCCCGTCGCCCCATGTCCGGAACACGGCCCCTCGGTGGGCGGTCCAGGCGGCTTGGGCGACCGTGTTGTGCACGGTGCCGTCGTGTGTGTGGCGGCTCGCACTCGGATTCGGGGTCGATGTCGGTTTCACCGGCCGACTCGGATCGCTCTACACGGGGACGTCGATCATGGTCTACGTGCTGATCCTGTCCGTGGTCTCACAGGCGACCGCCTTCCTGACGCTGGGCCTGGTGAAGCCCTGGGGCGAGTGGGTCCCGCGATGGGTCCCGCGATGGGGCGGCCGTCGCATCCCCCCGCTGGCAGTGGTCATACCTGCCGCAATGGGCGCGGTGGCTGTGATGGCGCTGTGTGCGGCGGTGACCCTGGCGCCAAGAGGGCCGCTGGACAATCCCGACTTCCCGCACGGCACAGCGGGCGTGCTCATGAATGTCTGCTACGCCCCGCTACTGGTCTGGGGGCCACTCGTCGCGGTCCTCACGATCGCCTACGCCCGGCGCCGTCGGGGCGCGTGAGCTGCAACATTGCCTGAACCGGGGGATCACGGCGCTGAGTGGGCACTGGCCGGGGGCGGCGGCCGACCCGTCGTACACGCCGCCCAGATGCACGGACACCGGACGGCGTTCGGCTTCTCCGCCGCCTTCCCGGTGGCCGCCGTCCTCGTCGCCGCATGCCTGCTCCGGCAGAAGAACGAACCCCGGTGGACGAGACGTACTCGCTGAC
>NZ_JCANQV010000017.1:0-36020 GCF_059553635.1 Candidatus Streptomyces philanthi | reverse complement strand
CCCGCCGAGGTCGCCCGCTTCTTCGGCACCCTGACCGGCGCCCAGCGGCACGCCCTCGCCGTCCGGCACCCGCTGACCGTCGGCAATCTGGACGGCGCGCCGGCGGCCCTGCGGTACGAGGCCAACTCCCGCGCCCTGCGCGCCGAACGGGACCGGCAGCTGACCCTCGTCCACGACCCGTCCGGCACCCTGGAGGACCATCGCGAGGCCCGGCGGGCGGCCGACCGCTACGACCGGCTGCTGCGGCCGGGCCGGCACATCCTCGCCTTCGATCCGCGCGGGCGCGGCCAGATCGCCGAGGTGCACGGTGACCTGGCGCGGGCCCGGCGCACCGCCGTCGTCGTCCCCGGGTCCGACATCGACCTGGGCACGTTCGACCGGGAGCGGGACCGGTACGGCACGCCGACCGGTATGGCCCTCTCGCTGCGGGACCGGATGGCGGCGGACGCCCCCGGCACCCCCACCGCGGTGATCGCCTGGGTCGGCTACACCACACCGGTGGGGCTGGGTCCCGACGCCGCCACCGGGCGGCTCGCCGAGGCCGGTGCGCCCCGGCTGGCGCGTTTCCTGTCCGGGCTCGCCGCCACCGGGGTGCCGGCGCCCGCGGTGCTGTGCCACAGCTACGGCTCGGTGGTCTGCGGCCTCGCCGCCCCGCGTCTCGGCCGCACCCTCACCGACCTGGTCGTCCTCGGTTCGCCCGGGATGCGCGGGGACACCGTTGCCGCGCTGCGGACCCCGGCCCGGGTCTGGGCGGCGCGGGACTCCTCCGACTGGATAGGCCGGGTGCCGCACGTCCAGGTGCTGGGCCTGGGGCACGGGACGGACCCCACGGACCCGGCGTTCGGCGCCCGCCGGGTCCCCGCCGATCTGGCCCAGGGCCACACCGGCTATCTCGCCCCCGGTACGGACTCGCTGCGCGGCTGCGCCGCGATCGTCCTCGGCCGCTACGACGCGGTGCGCTAGCGCCTGCCGTCACACCCCGCCCGCCTCACGACGCCCGGCACCCACGCCCTCCCGGCGAACGACGGAGTGCCACGACAGGCCCTGGCGCGTCGCCGCCCCCTTCCCTCTCTGCCCTCAAGGACGCCCCATGCCCGTACTCCTCAGTCGTACCGCGGGGTCCGCCGTCCGTTCGGCGCGTGCCGCGGCCCGTGCGCTCGACGCGCGTACTCCGGCGGACCGGGACCGCGCTCTGGACGGCCTGCGCGCCCTCGCCCTCCTCTCCGTGCCCCTCGGTCACTGGTTGCTCGGTGGTTTCACCCGCGACGCCGACGGCGCGCTGCACAACGCCAGCCCCCTCACCACCGCCCCGGCGCTGGCTCCGGCGAGCTGGGTGCTCCAGACGCTCGGCCTCTTCTTCCTCGTCGGCGGTGCCGCCTCCGCGATGTCGCTGCGGCGCGCCACCGAGCGCGGTGAGGCGGTGGGGGTGTGGCTGCGCGGCCGTCTCGCCCGGCTGGGCCGTCCGGTCCTCGGTGTCACCGCCGTCTGGGCCGTCCTGGTGCCGCTGCTGTCCGGTCTGGGCGTGCCGCGCGCCACACTGCGGACGGGTGCGACGCTGGTCGTCCAGCCGCTGTGGTTCGTCGGCGTCTATGTGGTGGTCACGGCGCTGACCCCGTGGTGCGTGCGGGCCGCGCGGCGCCTGGGTGTCTGGTCGGCGGTGCCGCTGATGGTGTCGGTGGCCGTCGTGGACGTGCTGCGGTACGGGCCCCTCGCGCAGGCGGTGCCGTCGTGGCTGGGCCTGCTCAATCTGCTGCCGGGCTGGATGTTCGCGTACCAGCTCGGGGTGTGCCTCAAGGAGGGGCGGCTGCGGCGGCCCGCGGCGTGGACGCTGCTGCTCGGGGGCTGCGCGCTGTTCGCCGTGCTGCTGCTGTGGTGTCACTACCCGGCGAGCATGGTCGGGGTGCCCGGCCAGGAGCGGACCAACTCCCATCCGCCGTCGCTGCTGGTGCTCGCGCTGGCGGCCGCGCAGTGCGGTGCCGCGCTGCTGCTGTGCGACCGGCTGGCCGCGCTGCTGCGCCGGCCCGCGCTGTGGGCGCCGGTGGTGGTGATCAACCTGTCCGCGATGACGATCCTGTGCTGGCACCAGACGGCGCTGCTGGCGACCGCCGTCCCGGCGTCGTTCCTGGGCGCGGTGCCGGGACTGACGACGGCACCGGACACGCCCGGCTGGGTTCTGCTGCGGCTGGCGTGGCTGCCGGTGCTCGCCGCCGTCCTCGTCCTGATCAGCCGCACCACGCGCCGCTTCGAGGCGCCGTGGACCGGCGTGCCCCTTCCGCGGCGGGCCGGTGCGACCATGCTGGCCGTCGCCTTCGGCGCGTTCGCGCTGGGGCTGACGTGAGCCGGGGCCCGCGGAGCGGTCCGCGGGCCCCGGTCGCGGTCACTCCCGTCCGGCGGAGGTGAACGTCATGTCCGGGTAGCGGTCGCCGGCGACCTGCCCGGCGATCGGCTCCAGCCGCGCCAGCTCCGCCTCGGACAGCGTGATCCGGGTAGCGGCGGTGTTCTCCTCGACGCGGGCCGGGCGGCGGGTGCCCGGGATCGGCACGACGGCGAGCGTGTGCGCGGCGGCGCGCTGCTGCACCCAGGCCAGGGCGATCTGTCCGACGGTCGCGCCGTGCGCGGCGGCGATCTCGCGGAGGGGCGTCAGCAGGGTGGCGTTGGTGTCCGCGTTGGCGCCGGTGAAGCGGGGCTGCTGGCGGCGGAAGTCGTCGGCGCTCAGCTCCTTGTCGGCGTGGACGAACGCGCCGGTCAGAAAGCCGCGGCCGAGCGGCGAGTAGGGGACGAAGCCGACGCCCAGCTCGGCGGCGGCGGGCACCACGCCGTTCTCCACGTCGCGGCTGAAGACCGACCACTCCGACTGGACGGCGGTGATCGGGTGCACGGCGTGCGCGGCGCGCAGTTCGCGGGCGGTGACCTCGCTCAGCCCCAGGTGCCGGACCTTGCCCGCGGCGACCAGTTCGGCCATCGCGCCGACGCTCTCCTCCAGCGGGACGTTCACATCGCGGCGGTGCATGTAGTAGAGGTCGATGACGTCCACGCCGAGGCGCCGGAGGCTGGCGTCGACGGCCCGGCGGATGTAGGGGGCGTCGTTGCGGATGGTGCGCTTCGACGGGTCGTGCGGGTCCATGGCGAGGGCGAACTTGGTGGCCAGCACGATCTCGTCGCGGTGTGCCCGGACGAACGGCGCGAGGAACCTCTCGTTCTCCCCGTCGCCGTAGACGTCGGCGGTGTCGTAGAGGGTCACGCCCAGCTCCAGGGCGCGCTCCAGCGTGGCCCGCGCACTGTCGGCGTCGGTGGGGCCGTAGGCCCAGCTCATGCCCATGCAGCCGAGTCCCTGGATGCCGACCCGGGGGCCGCCCGTGCCCAGCTCGACCGTTTCGATCTTCCCGTTCGTCATACGACTCAGAACCTCTCGGACGCCCGCCGGGCGTCGGCATAGATGTCGATCTTGTGGTCGAGGACGTCCAGCGTGCTCCGCAGCTCCGCGACGCGCTGTCGTACGACCTCGCGGTGCGCGGTGAGCAGCTGCTCACGTTCGGCGAAGGTGCTCTCGCCCCGCCGGGCCAGTTCCGCGTAGCGGACCATGTCGGCGACCGGCATCCCGGTCAGCCGCAGCTTGGTCACCAGGTCCAGCCATTCCAGGTCGCGGTGGGTGAAGCGCCGCTGCCCGGTGTGGTTGCGGCCGACGTGCGGCATCAGGCCGATGCGTTCGTACCAGCGCAGGGTGTGGACGCTGAGGCCGGTGTGCTCGGCGACCTCGCCGATCGTGAAGTGGTCGCGGCCGTCCGGGAGGGGACCGCGGGAGACCCACGCGCAGCTCCCCCGGCTCTCCCGCGGACCGCCGTCCCGGGTGTCCGGTCCCGTCATCGTCGCGCTCCGGGTCGGAGTCATGCCGCTCCCCTCGTCCGTCCGGCCCGTCCGGCCGTCTCGACACCCACAACGCTAGAGACCTGGAGCGCACTCCAGGCAAGCGGAGACTTGACCCGGATTTTGGGGGGCGGGGTCCGCGCCGCGCGTGTCGGGCCCGGCGTTAGGCTCGGGCCCATGCAGAGCCTGCGGATGATCGAGAACTGGCCGGTGCCCACCGCCGCTGCCGCCGTCGTACGCGCCGACGGCCGGGTCGCCGGATCGTACGGGCCCGTGGAGCGTCCCTTCCCGCTCGCGTCCGTGACCAAGCCGCTGGCCGCGTACGCCGCGCTGCTGGCGGTCGAGGAGGGCGCGATCGAGCTGGACGAGCCGGCCGGACCGGAGGGGGCCACGGTGCGCCACCTCCTGGCGCACGCCTCGGGGCTGGCCCCTGACGCGCCGAAGGCGATGGCCGCGCCGGGCACCCGCAGGATCTACTCCAACGCCGGTATCGAGGCGCTGGGCGCGCACCTCGCGCGGGCCACCGACATCCCCTTCCCCCGCTATCTGCACGAGGCGGTGCTGGAGCCGCTGGGCATGTCCGCGACCGTGCTGAACGGCTCCCCCGCCAAGGACGGCGTCTCCACCGTCTCCGACCTGGTCCGCTTCGCCGCCGAGCTCCAGGCGCCGCGGCTGCTGGACGCGGGGACCCTGGCCGCCGCGACGTCGGTGGCCTTCCCCGGTCTGACGGGTGTCCTGCCGGGCTACGGCCACCAGCGGCCCAACGACTGGGGCCTGGGCTTCGAGATACGTGACGGCAAGTCGCCGCACTGGACGGGGAGTTCGTCCTCGCCGCGGACCTTCGGTCACTTCGGGCAGTCGGGCACATTCCTGTGGGTGGACCCGGACGCGGGGGCGGCGTGTGTGGTGCTGACGGACCGGGACTTCGGCCCGTGGGCGATCGAGGCGTGGCCGCCGCTGACGGACGCGGTCCTGGCCGAGCTGCGCTGACGGGGCGCGGGGCCCGTCAGCCGTACGCGGGCTCGGGCCCCGTCTCCCACACCAGGCACTCGGCCACGGTCCGTGCCGTCAGCTCGGCGCCCTGCCCGTCGGTGATCCGTACCGCGTCCCCGGGCCGCAGCACCTCCCCGCCGAGTTCCAGCTCGCCCCGTACGACCTGCGCGTAGACCCGGGCGGCCGCCGGCAGGGCGAGCCGCCCGCCGGCCTCCGGGCGCCGTACGCGCAGCGCGGCGCCGGCCTGGGGTACCGCGTACGGGGTGTCCTCGGGGAGGGCGCGCACCACCTCGTACTCCGGTTCGCCGCCGAAGCGCAGCGGCGTCAGCCACATCTGGACGAACCGCAGCGGGCCCGCCGCGTCGTTGCGCTCGATGTGGCGTACCCCGGCCGCCGCGCTGAGGCGCTGGAGGTCGCCGGGGCGCACGGTGGTCTCGTGGCCGGCCGAGTCCCGGTGGGTGAGTTCGCCCTCGACGACCCAGGTGACGATCTCCGTGTCGCGGTGCGGATGCTCGTCGAAGCCCGCGCCGGGCGCCAGGTGCTCCTCGTTGCAGGCGATCAGCGCGCCGAAGCGGAGGTTGCCGGGGTCGTAGTGCGGGCCGAAGGAGAACGCGTGCAGCGTCTCGATCCCGGCCTCCGCGTCGCCGCCCCGGTGTCTGTCCCCGCCCCTGCGCACCTCGATCATGGCCCCACGGTAGTGGTGAGGGGCGGGCGGGACGCCCTCCGGTGGGGCCCGTGCCGCCCCGGCACGCCACGTTTGCGCCGGGATGAGGCAGGCTTGTCCCGTGTCTGAACCCTCATCGAGCGCCGAACATCCGCACGCCGCCACTCTGCGCAGGCTGGAGAAGTCGTCCGGCAAACTGGCGGCCGCCGCCATCGCGCGGATGGACGCCCAGCTGCCGTGGTACCGCGCGATGCCACCGGAGAACCGCTCCTGGATCGGCCTGGTCGCACAGGCCGGCATCGCCGCCTTCACCGAATGGTTCCGGCACCCCGAGACCCCCCAGGCGATCAGTACCGATGTCTTCGGGACCGCCCCGCGCGAGCTGACCCGGGCGATCACTCTGCGGCAGACGGTGGAGATGGTCCGGACGACCATCGAGGTCATGGAGTCCGCGATCGACGACGTCGCGGCGCCGGGCGACGAGTCGGTGCTGCGTGAGGCGCTGCTGGTCTACGCCCGGGAGATCGCGTTCGCCACCGCGCAGGTCTACGCGCAGGCCGCCGAGGCCCGCGGCGCCTGGGACGCCCGGCTGGAGTCGCTGGTCGTCAACGCGGTGCTGTCGGGCGAGGCCGACGAGGGCGCCGTCTCGCGGGCTGCGGCGCTGGGCTGGAACTCCCCCGAGCACGTCTGCGTGGTGCTGGGCACCGCGCCGGACGGGGACAGCGAACTGACCGTGGAGGCGATCCGGCGTGCCGCGCGGCACGCCAAGCTCCAGGTGCTGACCGGTGTGCTGGGCTCCCGTCTGGTGGTGATCGCGGGCGGCTCGGACGAACCGCTCAAGGCGGCCAAGGCGCTGATCGGCCCGTTCGCCGCCGGTCCCGTGGTCGCCGGGCCGGTCGTCTCCGACCTGCTGGCCGCGACGCGTTCCGCGCAGGCGGCGGCGGCCGGTCTGCGGGCCTGCCCGGCGTGGCCGGACGCCCCCCGGCCGGTCCTCGCGGACGATCTCCTGCCCGAGCGGGCGATGGCCTCGGACCCGGTGGCGCGACGGCAGTTGGTGGAGGAGATCTACAGACCGCTGGAGGAGGCCGGGTCCGCGCTGCTGGAGACGCTGAGCGTCTATCTGGAGCAGGCGAGCAGTCTGGAGGGGGCGGCGCGGATGCTGTTCGTCCACCCCAACACCGTGCGCTATCGGCTGCGACGTGTGACAGACGTCACCGGATGGTCACCGTCCGATGTCCGCTCGGCGTTCACCCTGCGCATCGCGCTGATTCTGGGGCGCCTGGCTGACGGGGAGGCGCAGCTCTAAGCTTTTGTCGGACACCAACAATTCCCCCGATGGTTCTTCGTCCCTGTCCCCACGGGCGGGCGGGACCTCCCCCAAGAGAGAGTGTGAGGGTGCTCGTACTCGTCGCTCCCGGCCAAGGCGCTCAGACGCCCGGCTTTCTGACCCCCTGGCTCGACCTCCCCGGCGTCGAAGAACGGCTCCGTGAATGGTCGGCCGTCATCGACCTGGACCTGGTCCACTACGGCACGAAGGCCGACGCGGACGAGATCCGCGACACCGCGGTGGCGCAGCCGCTGCTGGTGGCGGCCTCCCTGATCTCCGCGCGGCAGCTGTTCCCGACGGCGGACGACTTCGCCCGCCTCGTCGGCGCCGCCGCGGGCCACAGCGTCGGTGAACTCGCCGCCGCCGCCCTGACCGGCTCCCTCAGCGACGAGATCGCGATGTCGCTGGTCCGCAAGCGCGGTCTGGCCATGGCGGACGCCGCGGCCGTCACCGACACGGGCATGGCCGCCCTGCTCGGCGGCGAGCCGGACGCCGTGCTGCCGCACCTGGAGAAGCTGGGTCTGACGGCGGCGAACGTGAACGGCGCGGGCCAGATCGTGGCCGCGGGCACCGCAGCCCAGCTCGCGGCGCTGGCCGAGGACAAGCCGGAGGGCACCCGCAAGGTCATCACGCTGAAGGTCGCCGGCGCGTTCCACACGCACCACATGGAGCCCGCCGTGGAGGTGCTGGAGTCCGCGGTCGGCGCGCTGACCGTCGCCGACCCGCACACCCGCTACGTCTCCAACAAGGACGGACAGGTCGTCGCCTCCGGGCAGGAGTTGGTGCAGCGGCTGGTGGGCCAGGTGGCCAACCCGGTGCGCTGGGACCTGTGCATGGAGACGTTCAAGGAGCTGGGCGTCACGGCGCTGATCGAGGCGGCCCCCGGTGGCACGCTCGTCGGGCTGGCCAAGCGCGCCCTGCCCGGGGTGAAGACCCTGGCCCTGAAGACCCCCGACGATCTCGACGCGGCCCGCGCGCTGATCGCCGAGCACGCGACTCCTGCCGAATAGGAGCAGAACGAGCATGACCTCGAAGATCAAGCCTTCCCAGGGCGCCCCGTACGCGCGGATCAAGGGCGTGGGCGGCTACCGCCCCACCCGCGTCGTGCCGAACGAGGAGATCCTCAAGCACATCGACTCGTCCGACGAGTGGATCCGCTCGCGGTCGGGCATCGCCACCCGTCACTGGGCCGGCCCGGAGGAGACCGTGGCCGTCATGTCCGTGGAGGCCGCGGGGAAGGCCATCGCGGACGCCGGGATCGCCCCGGAGCAGATCGGCGCGGTGATCGTCGCGACCGTCTCGCACCTGAAGCAGACCCCGGCCATCGCGACGGAGATCGCGCACCGCATCGGCGCGGGCAAGCCGGCCGCGTTCGACATCTCGGCGGGCTGCGCCGGCTTCGGCTACGGGCTGACCCTCGCCAAGGGCATGGTCCTGGACGGTTCCGCGGAGCACGTCCTGGTCATCGGCGTCGAGCGGCTGTCGGACCTGACCGATCTGGAGGACCGCGCGACGGCCTTCCTGTTCGGCGACGGCGCGGGCGCCGTCGTCGTCGGCCCGGCCAAGGAGCCGTCGATCGGCCCGACGGTGTGGGGCTCGGAGGGCGACAAGGCCGGAACGATCAAGCAGACGCTGCCGTGGGACGTCTACCGTCCCACCCCGGTGCCCGGCGGTGAACGGCCGGAGGGGCGCCCCGCCCCCGAGGAGATCCGCTACCCCGCCATCACGCAGGAGGGCCAGGCGGTCTTCCGGTGGGCGGTGTTCGAGATGGCGAAGGTCGCCCAGCAGGCGCTGGACGCGGCCGGTGTCAGCCCGGACGACCTGGACGTCTTCATCCCGCACCAGGCCAATATGCGGATCATCGACTCGATGGTGAAGACCCTGAAGCTGCCGGAGAGCGTCACGGTCGCCCGCGACGTGGAGACCACCGGCAACACCTCGGCCGCCTCCATCCCGCTCGCCATGGAGCGGCTGTTGGCGACCGGCCAGGCCAAGAGCGGCGACACCGCGCTGGTCATCGGCTTCGGGGCGGGTCTCGTCTACGCCGCTACGGTCGTTACCCTCCCCTAGGCAAGATCTGCGCAGCACCGTCCGTCGTGGGACGTGCCGGCCGCTGCACGGAGCTTCACCCATCCGTTTCCCTAGAAAAAATCAAGGAGCGCCCTCATGGCCGCCACCAAGGAAGAGATCGTCGCCGGTCTCGCGGAGATCGTGAACGAGATCGCCGGTATCCCCACCGAGGACGTCAAGACGGACAAGTCCTTCACCGACGACCTGGACGTCGACTCGCTGTCCATGGTCGAGGTCGTCGTCGCCGCCGAGGAGCGCTTCGACGTGAAGATCCCGGACGACGACGTCAAGAACCTCAAGACCGTCGGTGACGCGACCGATTACATCCTCAAGCACCAGAGCTGATCAGCTCGCGCGCATGTCGCCACCCGGCGGTGGCGCCGTCGATTCAGACCCCTCTACCCGTGGAGTAAGAATTCCCGTGAACGCGACCAATCGCACCGTGGTCGTCACCGGTATCGGCGCAACCACACCGCTGGGTGGCGACAGCGCTTCGACCTGGGAGGCCCTTGTCGCCGGCCGGTCCGGCGTGGCCCCCCTGACCCAGGACTGGGCGGCCGACCTGCCCGTCCGCATCGCCGCCGAGGCGGCCGTCGACCCGGGTGAGGTCCTGCCCCGGGCGCAGGCCCGCAAGCTGGACCGCTCCGCGCAGTTCGCGCTGATCGCGGCCCAGGAGGCGTGGTCGGACGCCGGGTTCACCGGCAAGGCGGGCGAGGACGCGTCCGTCGACCCGGACCGGCTCGGTACGGTCATCGCCTCCGGCATCGGCGGTGTCACCACGCTGCTGGGCCAGTACGACGTGCTGAAGGAGAAGGGCGTCCGCCGCGTCTCCCCGCACACCGTGCCGATGCTGATGCCGAACGGCCCGTCCGCCAACGTCGGCCTGTTCGTGAACGCCCGCGCGGGGGTGCACACCCCGGTGAGCGCCTGCGCGTCCGGTTCCGAGGCCATCGGCTACGCCATCGAGATGATCCGTACGGGCCGTGCGGACGTCGTCGTCGCGGGCGGTACGGAGGCGGCGATCCATCCGCTGCCGATCGCCGCGTTCGGCAACATGATGGCGATGTCGAAGTCGAACGACGACCCGCAGGGCGCGTCCCGCCCGTACGACGCGGCGCGCAACGGCTTCGTCCTCGGTGAGGGCGCCGGTGTGATCGTGCTGGAGTCGGCCGAGCACGCCGCCAAGCGCGGCGCGACGGTGTACGCGGAGGCCGTCGGCCAGGGCATCTCCGCGGACAGCCACGACATCGTGCAGCCGGAGCCGTCGGGCAACGGCATCGCGCACGCGCTCCAGAACCTGATGGAGAACAGCGACCTCGACGCGGCCGAGATCGTGCACGTCAACGCGCACGCCACCTCCACCCCGCAGGGTGACCTGGCGGAGCTGAAGGCGCTGCGCAAGGTCTTCGGCGACCACGTCGACCACATGGCGATCTCCGCCACGAAGTCGATGACCGGTCATCTGCTGGGCGGTGCCGGCGGCATCGAGACGGTGGCGTCCATCCTGGCGCTGCACCACCGCACCGCGCCGCCGACGATCAACATCGAGAACCTCGACCCGGAGGCCGACGCGGACATCGTCCGTGACACGGCCCGCGCGCTGCCCGCCGAGGGCCGCCTCGCGGCGCTGAACGACTCGTTCGGCTTCGGTGGTCACAACGTCGTGCTGGCGTTCCGGACGGTGTAACCGCCCCGGCGCCGCGACACGTCCCAGGGCCCGCCCGGTCACCGCGACCGGGCGGGCCCTGGCGCGTGGTCAGCCGGTGCCGTCCGGGAAGCTGGCGAAGTACGCGGCCGCCGCGTCCTCGGCGCCGTGGCCCTGTGCGTCCGCCCTGCGCAGCCGTTCCGCGGTCGCCTCGGCGAGGTCGGCGCGGACCCCGGCCCGCCGCGCGGCCTCGGTGATCAGCCGGGCGTCCTTGCCGGCCGCCGAGACGGTGAAGCTCGGCGGGTAGTCGCCGGAGAGGATCATCTCCGACTTCATCCGCAGATAGGGCAGGTCGAGGTGGCCGCCCTCCACGGTGGCGAGGAAGTCCCGGGGGTCGACGCCGAGGCCCCGGGCGAGGGCGAGGGTCTCACCCGTTCCGCCGATGACGGTCAGGACCCAGCTGTTGACGACGAGTTTGAGGCGGCTCGCGGCGCCGTCCGCGCCGTCCTCGCCGATCCACCGGGTGGAGCGGCCGATGACGTCGAAGACCTTCCCGGCCCGCTCCCTGGCCTCCTGGGGCCCGGCGGCGAGCACGGCGAGGAGGCCCTTCTCGGCGGGGAACCGGGTGCCGACGACGGGCGCGTCGACGAAGAGGAGCCGGTGCTCGTCCGCGAGGGCGGCCAGTGCGGCGATGCCGTCGACGCCGACGGTGCCGGCCTGGAGCCAGACGGTGCCGGGGGCGAGGGCGCCGGCGGCCCGCCGCACCGCGTCGAGCGTCGCCGGCCCGTCGAGGAGGACGGTGAGGAGCACGTCGGCGCCGTCCACCGCTTCGGCGGGGGTGCCGGTGACGCGCACCCCGTCGGCCGCGAGGGGTTCGGCCTTGGCGCGGGTGCGGTTCCAGGCGCGGACGTCGAGGCCCGCGCGGGCGAGGTTGCGGGCCATGGCCCCGCCCATGATGCCGGTGCCGAGCACCGCCACGGAGAGGTTGTCGGTCATGGGGGCACGCTAGAGGCTGGGCCGGCGGACCCGTCGTACGTCCGGGGGCGAGTCCCGGGCATCACGGGGGCGGAGGGGTCAGACGCACTGGTGGAGCCAGCGCACCGGGGCGCCCTCGCCCGCGTAGCGGAACGGTTCCAGCTCGTCGTCCCAGGGTTTGCCGAGGAGGCGGGCGACCTCGGCGGCGAGTTCGCTCTCGCCGCGCGCGGAGCGGTCGACGGCGGCGCGCAGCCGGTCCTCGGGGACGAGGATGTCGCCGTGCGGGCCGGTGACGGCGTGGAAGATGCCGAGGCCGGGGGTGGAGCTGTAGCGCTCGCCCTCGGCGGTGGCACAGGGTTCGGCGGTCACCTCGAAGCGGAGCAGGTGCCAGCCGCGGAGGGCGGAGGCGAGCCGGGAGGCGGTGTCGGCCCGGCCCTGCCAGGAGAACTCGGCTCTCCAGGTGCCGGGGGACGCCGGCTGGCGGATCCAGTCGAGCGTGACGCGGACACCGAGGACTCCCGCGACGGCCCATTCGACGTGCGGGCACAGCGCGCGCGGGGCGGAGTGGATGTACAGGACTCCACGGGTCGTCACCGGGACCTCCAGTGCGGTTCGAGGTTCGCCTTCCCCAGCGGCCTCGTGCCCGTTCCGGTCGCGACCAGGACAGTTACCGACATTCCGCCCCAGTGATCACATCGGCACCAGGATGCCAGGTGACCTACAGTAAACACCATGAGACACTATTTGCCGCAAAAGGGACAGTACCTGACGTGATGTCATGAGGGTCGGCGCCGGCCACCGGTGCCCCTCCGGCCGCTCCCGCTCCGGCGCGGGGCCACGCTACTGCGCCGGACGGGACGCGGGATGACGTACCGTCGGCACCCGAAGAGATATCACCCACGCGCCGGAGGGGACAGGGGATGACGCAGATCGACCGGCCCGTTCACCCTCGCCGTGGCCGCTCCGCCCGCCGGCTGCGCACCACCGCCGTCACTGCCGCCACTCTGCTCCTCGCTCTCGCAGGCTGCGGCACCGACAGCGGTCGTTCCGGCGCACCGCATCCCCGTACGACCACCGCGCGCCCGTCCGCCACGCCCCCGCCCGTCTGGCGCACCGCCCCCCGGTCCCTCGCGGCGCTCGGCGACTCCATCACCGTCGGCTTCGACGCCTGCACGGCGCTCTCGGACTGCCCCGAGGCGTCCTGGGCCACCGGCACCGACCCCAAGGTCGGCAGCCTGGCGCAGCGGCTGCTCGCCGACCCGGCGCGGCACAGCTGGAACCTCGCCCGTACCGGCGCACTGATGAGCGAGCTGCCCGCGCAGGTCTCCCGGGCGGTACGGCACCGGCCCGAGCTGGTCACGGTGCTGATCGGTGCCAACGACGCCTGCCGCAGCGACGTCCGCGCGATGACACCGGCCGCCTCCTACCGCGCCGACTTCGCGGCCGCGATGAAGAAGCTGCGCCGGGCGCTGCCGCACACCCAGGTGTATGTCGCCTCCGTGCCCGACCTGCTGCGGCTGTGGTCCGAGGGGCGCAAGAACCCGCTGGGCAAGCAGGTGTGGCAGCTGGGGATCTGCGGCTCGATGCTGCGCGACCCCGACGATCTGACGCCGGCCGCCGAGGAGCGCCGCACCGCGGTGCGCGAGCGGGTGATGGCGTACAACGAGGCGCTCCGGGACGTCTGCGCGCGCGACGCCCTCTGCCGCTTCGACCCCTCGGTCTTCGCCTACCGCTTCACCGGCCGGCAGCTGAGCACCTGGGACTGGTTCCACCCGGGCACCAGCGGCCAGGGGAAGCTGGCGTCGCTCGCCTACCGGACGATCACCCGCGCGGAACGGGGCGCGTAGCGCCCGCCGCGCCCCGCGTCCCGCCCGGTTAGGCTCGCGATCATGAGCACGCAGGCCACCGCGGAACCCTTCGGCACGCTGGACGACGGCACCCCCGTCGAGCGCTGGACGCTGGAGTGCGGGCCGCTGCGGGTGCGGGTACTGACCTTCGGCGGCATCGTCCAGACCGTCGAGACGCCCGACCGCGAGGGCCGCCCGGGGCAGGTCGCGCTGGGGTTCCCCACCCTCGGCGGGTATCTCGCGCACGGCGGCTCGCACTTCGGCGCGCTGGTCGGGCGCTGTGCGAACCGGATCGCGGGGGCCCGTTTCACGCTCGACGGCCGGACGTACCGGCTGGCGGCCAACGACCGCGGCAACAGCCTGCACGGCGGGCCGGGGAACTTCTCCCGCCGGGTGTGGGCGGCCCGGCCCGTCGAGGGCGGGGTGGAGCTGCGCCGGACGAGCCCGGACGGCGAGGAGGGCTTTCCCGGCACCCTGGACGTCCGGGTGGCCTACACCCTCGCGCCCGGTGGCGTGCTGCGGCTGCGCTACACGGCCCGTACCGACGCGCCCACGGTCGTCAACCTCACCAACCACACCTACCTCAACCTGGGCGGGGACGGCAGCGGCAGCGCCGAGGACCACCTGCTGTGGCTCGCCGCGTCCCGCCGCACCGCGGCCGACGCCACCGGCATCCCGCTGCCCGGCCCGCCCGCGGACGTCACCGGCACCCGCCACGACTTCCGTGTCCCCCGGCGGGTGGGCCGCGGCCGCGACGACAACCACGTCCTGGACGGCGGGGTGACGTCCGTGCCCCGCCCGGTCGCCGCGCTGTACGACCCGCGCTCGGGACGGCGGGCGGAGCTGGCCACCACCGAACCCGGGCTCCAGCTCTACACCGCGGACCATCTGGACGGCACCCTCACCGGCACCTCGGGCACGCCCTACGGGCCGACCGCCGGGATCGCCCTGGAGACCCAGCACTTCCCCGACTCCCCGCACCGGCCCGACTACCCCTCCACCGTGCTGCGGCCGGGGCAGACCTTCACGTCGGAGACGGTGTACACGTTCACGCAGGGGCCCGGGGAGACCTTCGGCGCGGACAACCCCTGAGGGCACCCCCTAGGGGAAGAACGGTCCGGCGGGGCGGCAACCTCATCCCGTACGCCGACGCGTCGCGGCGGCGGCCACGGGAAGGATGGTCCCCGAACCGTCCGTTCCGCAGATCCGGGAGACCCTCCGCCATGGCCCGCCTCCGCTTAATCCCGCTCGCCCTGTCCTGCGCGGCGCTGACCGCGCTGACGGCCACCGGCTGCTCGATGAGCCCGGACAAGAAGTCCGACCACACCTACACCGTCGACGGCGAGGTCACCTCCGTGTCGGCGACGACCTTCGGCGGCTCGATCGAGATCGTCCCCCTCGACAAGAACGGCCCGGTGAAGGTCACCGAGACCTTCCGCTACTCCAAGGACAAGCCCGGCGCCAAGCACGCGGTCGCGGACAAGCGGCTCACCCTGACGTCCGACTACTGCAGCGGGCTGAGCGAGTGCGGGGTGGACTACAAGATCTTCGTGCCGCGTGCGACGTCGGTGAAGCTGCACACCACCGGGGGCAGCATCACGGTGCGCGGCACGTCCGGCACCGTCGACGCCGAGACCACCGGCGGCAATCTCACCGTCGCCGACTCCGGGGCCCGGCAGGCCACGTTGAAGACCACCGGCGGAAAGGTGGACGCCGCCTTCACCACCGCCCCCGACAGCGTCTCCGCGCACACCACCGCGGGCGATCTGACCGTGAAGGTGCCCAAGGGCTCGTACGCGGTGGACGCCAAGTCCGCGGCGGGCAGCCGCAAGGTCGGTGTCACGGCGGACGGTTCCTCGGCGCACAAGGTGACGGCGCAGTCCAAGTCGGGCGATGTGTCGGTGGTGACGTCCTGAGCGGGCTCCGGCTCAACTCCTGAGTCCCGGCGCCCTCTACCGTCACACGCGCCCCACCGGTTTACTCACCCCATGAAACGCATGCGGACGAGAACCAGGTGGGGCGCGCTGGGCGCGGTACTGATCGCCGTACTGCCGGGGACGACCGGGACGGCCACGGCCGCGCCGCCCGCCGCCGCGCCCACCGTCGAGGAGGGCCGGCTGTCCCAGGAGGCGCCGCGGGAGATCCTGCGGCGCAGCGGCTTCGACGCCCGGGAGCGGGAGTTCGCGCGGGGCCTGGCGCGGACACGGTCGTACGCGGACGCCCGGCGGTACGTCACCCACGCCGGCCGGGACCTGTGGCGGCGGGCCGTCGACCGGGCCCAGGGCCGCGGCCCCGCCGGCGGGGACCTCAGCCGCGACGACGACCGCCCGCTGTACTGGGCGCGCCTGGCGATGACCCGCGAACTGCGGCAGTGGCGACCCGGCTTCCCGCTGGACGCGCGGAAGCGCACGGCCCTGCTCACGGCGCTGGAGCGCGGCTCGCGGGGCCAGGACTCCCTGGACCTGCCGGCCGGCGGGCACGTCCTGCGGATCGTGGTGACCGGCTTCGACCCGTTCCAGCTCGACACGGACATCCGGCGCAGCAACCCCTCGGGCGCCGCGGCACTGGCCCTCGACGGGACGACGGTACGCACCGCCTCGGGGCGGCCCGCCCGGATCGAGGCGGCGGTGTTCCCCGTGCGCTGGGACGACTTCGCGGCGGGCACCGTCGAGCGCACCCTGCTGCCGCACTTCCGCCCCGGCCCCCGGCAGGCCGACCTCTTCACCACCCTCAGCCAGGGCCGCCCCGGCGTCTTCGACGTCGAGCGGACCAACGGGGCCTGGCGGGGCGGCGCCCCCGACAACGCGCGGGTGTCGCGCACCGGGACCGTTCCCGTGCCGCCCGGCGTGCCCACCCCGCCACGGCAGCCGCAGTGGACCACCACGACCCTGCCCTTCGCGCGGCTGACCGGCGCGGGAACGGGGCCGTACACCGTACGGGACAACACCGCCGTGACGGAGATCCCGGCCGGCGGCTCCGCGCCGGTGGAGCGCCCGGACGGCCCGACGCCCGGTTCGACGGCACGGGCCGGCGGGGGCGGGGACTACCTCTCCAACGAGATCGCCTACCGGGCGACGCTGCTGCGGGACGCGGTGCGCCCCGCGCTGCCCGGCGGCCATCTGCACACCCCGGTGCTGGAGTTCGGCCCCGGGAACACCGATCCGGCGCACGGGCGGATCACCGACCCCGTCTTCGTCGAGCGGCGTCAGGCGATCACCGCGCAGGTACGGGCGCTGGTGACGGTGGCGGCCGGCACGCGCGGCTGACGCTCCCCGCGCGGGCCCGGCCCGGGGAAACCAGGGGTGCGCGGGCGCCCTTCGGAGGATGATGGGGCCATGCTCATCGCTGCGGCACAGTTCCCCTCTCTCCCCGGCGACCTCGACGGCAACGCGGAACGGATGGCGGAGATCGTCACCGGGGCCGCCGTGCGCGGTGCCACCCTGGTCGTCTTCCCCGAGCTCTCGCTGACCGGCTACGACCTGTCCCGGATCGCCGCCGACCCGGAGGGCCTGGCGGTCACCCCCGACGACCCGGCGCTGGCTCCGGTGCGCGACGCCTGCCGGGCCGCCGGGGTCGCGGCGGTGGTGGGCGCCGCGGGCCGGGAGGGAGCGGACGCGCCACCGGGGGCGCTGTCCCTGTCCGCGTTCGTCTTCGGTCCGGACGGCGAACTGCTGACCCGCTACGACAAGCAGCACCTGCCGGACGACGAACGGGAGGTGTTCACGCCGGGGACCGCCCCCGGCCGGTTCACGCTGGGCGGGGTGCGCTTCGCCCTCGCCGTCTGCTTCGACAGCTCCTTTCCCGACACCGCCGAGCAGGCCGCGGCGGACGGCTGCCGGGTCTACCTCTCCAGCGCCCATCAGGACGGGGCGGACCGTACGGCGCGGCGGTACGCGGAGATCGCGCGGCGGCACGGGCTGTGGGTGCTGCTCGCCAACGGCACCGGCGCGGACAGCCCGGAACCGGCGTGCGGGCACAGCGGCGCCTGGCTGCCCGGCGGGGAGCGGGTCGCGGACGCCGGTGCCGGCGGCGAGGAGTCCGAGCTGGTGCTGCTGGACGTGCGGGAGGCCGTCACGGTGATGGCGGACCCGGCGGTCGCCGGGGTGCCCGTGGCGGAGTGCGACGAGCCGCTGGTGGACGTGCGGACGGCGGCGCCCGAGCTGCTGGTGGACGAACCCGAGGACGCGGAGGGCGCCTCCGCGCTGCTGCGCGCCGGAGTGGTGGAGCGGCTGCGGGAGGCGCAGCGTGCCCTGCCGGCCGGGCTGCGCCTCCGCGTCATCGAGGGCTACCGTCCGCCGGCCCTGCAACGCCACTACTTCGAACGGCACACGGCCAGGCTGGCGGCGGCCCACCCCGACTGGGACGCGGACCGCCGCCGCGCGGCCACCAGCCGCTTCGTCTCCCCGCCGGAGATCGCCCCGCACAGCGCGGGCGCCGCGGTGGACGTGACCCTGACCACCGCCGACGGCTCCCCGCTCGACATGGGCACGCCGGTCGACGCGTCTCCCGAGGAGAGCGGCGGCGCCTGCTACACGGGCGCGCCGGGCCTGACGCCCGCCGCCCGCGCCAACCGCCGGGTGCTGTCCGCCGCGCTCTCGTCGGCGGGCCTGGTCAACTACCCGACGGAGTGGTGGCACTGGTCGTACGGCGACCGGTACTGGGCGCTGGCGACCGGCGCCCCGCACGCGCTGTACGGGCCGCGGGCGCCGGAGGCGGACTCCGCACAACGACGCTGAGGCCGGGGCGCCGTCGCGGACGGCGGCGCCCCGGGCCGCCTCACGCGTCGGGGGTGAACGCCTCCAGTTCGGCGGCCGTCGGGTACGACGGCTGGGCGCCGTGCCGGGTGACGGCGGCGGCGCCGACACGGACGGCGAACCGCGCCGCCTCGGCAAGCCCGTCGCCACGGGCCAGACGCGTGGCCAGAGCGCCGGTGAAGGCGTCGCCCGCGCCGGTGGTGTCGACGGCCTCGACCCGTATCCCCGGCACGTCGTGCGCGCCGTCGCCGTCGAGGACGAGCGCGCCGTCACCGCCGAGGGTGACGACGACGGAGCGGGCGCCGAGGTCGCGGAGGGCCTCGGCCCACGCGCGCGGGGTGCCGTCGGCGTGGCCGGACAGCTGGCGCGCCTCGTGCTCATTGACGACCAGCGGGTCGGATACGGCGAGGAGTTCCGGGTCGAGGCGGGCGGGGACGGGCGACGGGTTGAGGACGACGCGGGTCCCGGCGTCCTCGGCCGCCGCCGCGGCGGCCCGCACCGTCTCCAGGGGGATCTCCAGCTGGAGGGAGACCACGGCGGAGGCCGCGACGATGTCCCGGGCGGCGGCCACGTCCTGCGGGGTGAGGGCGGCGTTGGCGCCGGGCGAGACGACGATGCTGTTGTCGCCGTCCGGGCCCACGATGATCATCGCGGTGCCGGTGCGGGCCGTGTCGTCGACGATGACCGGCGCGACGTCCGTACCGGCGTCCCGCTGGGCGTCCAGCAGCAGCGTGCCGAACGCGTCACCGCCGACCCGCGCGAGCAGGGCGGTCCGGCCGCCGATGCGGGCCGCGGCGGCGGCCTGGTTGGCCCCCTTGCCGCCGGCCGTCTCCACCAGGTCGCCGCCGAGCACGGTCTCGCCCGCGCCGGGCCGCCGCTCCACCCGTACCGTCAGATCCGCGTTGGCCGAACCGACCACCAGCACGTCGTACATGCGCCGTTCTCCCATTTCTCTCTCCCGTTGTCGTCCGGCGGCCCGTCCCTGCGGGCGGGCCGCCGTCCCCGGCGGACTTCCGTGCCGCCGGTCAGCCGCCGAAGCGGGCCGCGTTCCGTGCCGTCACCAGGACGACGGGGACCTTCACCGTTTCCGGCAGCCGTTCACCGCGGGACGCCTTGAGCGCCTGGTCCACCGCCTGTCTGCCGAGGAGTTCCGGCTGCTGGGCGACGGTCGCGGTGAGCGAGCCGCCACGGACCGCGGCGACGCCCTCGGGGGTGCCGTCGAACGCCACCACCTTGACGCCGGTCCCGGAGCGGCGGCCGAGGGCCTTGGCGGCGCCGAGCGCCATCTCGTCGTTGGCGGCGAACACTCCGGCGATGTCCGGATGCGCCTGGAGCATATTGGACATCACGTCCATTCCCTTCGTGCGGTCGAAGTCGGCGGGCTGCCGCGCGACCACTTCGATGCCGGGGAACCGCTTGATCCCCTCGTCGAAGCCGCGAGCCCGTTCGCGGGCCGCCGAGGTGCCGGGCTGCCCCTCCAGGAAGGCCACCTCGCCCCGGCCGCCGAGCGACGCGGCGAGCGCGCGGGCCGCCAGCCGTCCGCCCGCGACATTGTCGGAGGCGAGGGTCGAGACGACCTTCCCGCCGTTGACGGCCCTGTCGAGGGCGATCACCGGTACGCCCGCCCGGCCCGCGACACCGACGGCCGGTACGGCGGCGTCGGAGTCGACCGGGTTGATCACGGCCGCCCGGACGTTCTGGCTGGTGAACGTCTCCATCTGGTTGATCTGCTGGGTGGGGTCGTTCTGCGCGTCGGTGATGTTGATGCGCAGCCCCAGGGCGTCGGCCTCGGCCTGCGCGCCCTTCTTGACGCCGACGAAGAACGGGTTGCCCAGCGTGGACAGCGCCAGCCCGAGATCGGTACGGCCGCCCCGGTCGCAGCCGGACAGCGCGCACACCAGGACCGCGGCCAGCGCCGCCGCGGCCCCGCGCCGCGCGGCCCTCATCGCGCGCTCCGGCACCGCAGGGTGTCCAGGAGCACCGCCAGCGCGATGACCAGGCCGGTGGCGGCCTGCTGCCAGAACGCGGACACGTTCAGCAGATTGAGCCCGTTGCGCAGCACCGCGAGGATCAGCGCGCCGATGAGCGTGCCGGACGCCTTGCCGGAGCCGCCGGAGAGGCTGGCGCCGCCGATGACGACGGCAGCGATGGCGTCGAGTTCGTACCCGACGGCGGCCTGTGGCTGGGCGGAGGTGAGCCGGGCGGCCAGGACGATCCCGGCGACCGCGGCGAACAGGCCGGACAGCGCGTGCGCGGCGAGCCTGCGGCGTTCGACGTGGATGCCGGAGAGCCGGGCCGCCTCCTCGTTCCCGCCGATCGCGAAGAGAGCGCGCCCGGTGTACGTACGGCCCAGGACCAGCGCGGTGAGCAGGCCCGCAGCGACGGTCACCAGGACGGGGACCGGCAGCGTCCCGCCGAGGGTGCCGCCGAGCCCGTCGACGGAGGCGGGGAAGGGGATCGGCGTGCCGCCGGTGAGGACCAGCGCGAGGCCGCGGGCGACCGAGAGCATGGCGAGGGTGGCGATGAACGCGGGCAGCCGCCCGTAGGCGACGAGAGCGCCGGAGACCAGTCCCGCGACCGCCCCGACGACCGGGCCGAGCGGGAGCGCCGCCCAGACCGGCAGTCCCCCGGTGGTGGCGGCCCAGGCGACGACGACGGCGGACAGGGCGGCGACCGAGCCGACGGACAGGTCGATGCCCGCCGAGACGATCACGAAGGTGACGCCGAGGGCGAGGATCGCGGTGACCGACGCCTGGACGCCGACGTTGAGGAGGTTCTGCGGGTGGAGGAAGTCCCCGGACAGCGCGGTCATCACCGCGACCAGGGCGATCAGGCCGCCCAGCGGGCCGTTCCTGAGGACGGCCCGGCCGAACCACGGGCCGGCGCCGCCGCCCGGGGCCGCCGTGCGGGGCGCCGCCTCGGTGTGCGGGGCGGTCATCGGGCCCCTCCCTCGTACGCGGGCACGGCGGGGGCGCCGGGTGCCCGGACCGCCAGTTCCATCACGGCGTCCTCGGTGGCCCGCGCGGCCGGCAGCTCGCCGGTCAGCCGGCCCTGCGCCATCACCAGCACCCGGTCGCTCATCCCGAGGATCTCCGGCAGATCGCTGGAGATCATCAGTACGCCGTGGCCCGCCGCCGTCAGCTCGTTGACGAGCCGGTAGATCTCGACCTTGGCGCCGACGTCCACACCGCGGGTCGGTTCGTCGAGGATCAGCAGCCGCGCGCCCGCCAGCAGCCATCTGCCGATGACGACCTTCTGCTGGTTGCCGCCGGAGAGGGTGCGCACGCTCTGCCCCGGGCCGCTCGCACGGACCCTCAGCCGCTCGGCGACGGCGGCCGCCGCGCGCCGCTGCCCCCGGCGGTCCACCAATCCGAGGCGGGTGTCGCGGTGCAGCCGGGCAAGGGTGAGGTTGTCCTGGAGCGAGGCATCCGGGACCAGGCCCTGGCCCTTGCGGTCCTCCGGGACGAGCCCCAGCCCGGCGCGGATCGCCGCACGGATGTCGCCGGGGGCCAGCCGTCCGCCGTCCACCTCGACCGTCCCCGCGTCGTAGCGGTCGGCGCCGAACACCGCCCGCGCGACCTCGGTACGGCCCGCGCCGACCAGCCCGGCGAGCCCCACGACCTCCCCGGCCCGCACCTCGAAGCCGATGTTGTGGAAGACGGGACGCGCCGGGGCCCGCCCGTCGCGTCCGGGGGCGTACCGGGTCAGACCGCGCACCCGCAGCAGCGGCGCGCCCGGCCGCCCGGGGCGCTCGCGCGGATAGCGCTCGGTGATGTCCCGGCCGACCATCAGCCGGATCAGCTCGTCCTCGCTCGTGGTGGCGGGCACCTCACCGACCGCGCGGCCGTCGCGCAGCACGGTGACCCGGTCCCCGAGCGCGCGGATCTCCTCCAGGTGGTGGGTGATGAAGAGGACGCCGGTGCCCGCCGCGCGCAACGCGCGGACGATGCCGAACAGCGTCCCGGTCTCGTCGGCGGTGAGGACCGCCGTCGGCTCGTCCATGATCAATACGCGGGCGTCCCGGCCGAGGGCCTTGGCGATCTCCACCATCTGCGCCCGGGCCACTCCGAGTTCGGCGACCGGCGTGTCCGGGGAGACGTCCAGCCGCACCCGCTCCAGGAGCTCGGCGGCCCGGCGGCGCATCGCCCTCCGGTCGACGAGGCCGAAGCGCCCGCGCGGCGGACGGCCCAGGAAGAGGTTCTCCGCCACGGAGAGGCCGGGGACCAGGGTGAACTCCTGGTGGATGGCGGCGATACCGAGCCGCTCGGCGTCCTGGGCCGAGCGGATGCGGACGTCGCGGAGGGGGGTGGAGGGGGGTGGGGTGGGTGATTCGGTGGGGGCGGTGGAGGCGGGGGGTCCAGGGGTGGCGGACGGGCCGATGGTGGTGGGTGGGCCGGTGGGGGCGGGCCCGGAGGGAGTGGCAGGTCCGGTGGGGGTGACGGGTGGTCCGGCGGGGGCCGGGCCGGGGGTGGTCGGCCCGGCGAGGGGTGATCCGACGGCGGCCGGTCCGGCGGTGGCGAGGGCCGGGCCGCCGGGAACCGGTACGGCGGCGAGGATGCGGCCCGTGTCGGGGCGGTGCGCGCCGGAGAGCATCTTGATCAGCGTGCTCTTGCCCGCGCCGTTCTCCCCCAGCAGGACATGCACCTCGCCCGCGCGCAGGCTCAGGTCCACACCGTCCAGCGCGCGCACACCGGGGAACGACTTCGTCACCCCCTCCATGCGCAGCAGTTCGCGTCCGCCCCGTACGTCGTCGATGACGCCGGTCATGCGCTTCCCTCTCTTCCTCGGGTTCGCCCCGGGTGGGTGGGTCGTGCCGGACTGTCTTGCTGGGTGGATCGGGGTGGTGCGGTGGCAGTGGGTGAATGGGTGGGTGTGGTGCTGGTGGTCGCGGAGGCGGTTCGGTGGTGACGGGGTGAACGGGTGCTCAGCGGCCAGGGGCTGCTCAGTGGTGACTGGTGGGACGGGCGGGAACTGTTCGGTGGTGGCGGGTGGGACTGTTGGGGCTGTTCGGTGGTGAGGGGCGATCAGGGACGGGTGGTTAGAGGATGGGTGCTCAGGGCGCGGGTGGCCAGGGGCAGATGGTCACCCGGCAGGTGCTCAAGGTGCGGGTGGTGCGCCGCAGGAGCGGCGGAGGACAAGGCGGGCGGGCAGCGGCACCGGCTCCACGGGGCGGCCCTCGATGCGGGCGAGCAGGGTGTGGACGGCGGCCCGGCCCAGTTCACGGGTGGGCTGGGCGATGGCGGTCAGCGGCGGATCGGTGTGCCGGAACCAGGGCACGTCGTCGTACACCACCAACGCCATGTCGTCGGGGACCCGCAGGCCACGGGCACGGAGTTCGTCCAGCGCGCCCAGCGCCATCAGATTGTCGGTGGCGAGCACCGCGTCGGGCGGCTCGGGAAGGTCGAGAAGGGCGCGCAGCACACGACGGCCCCCGGCGGGCTGGGGGTCGGGGTCGGAGCCGACCCGTTCGTCGGGCAACGCGATGCCGTGGCCCGCCAGCGCCGCACGGAACAACCGCAGGCGCTCGTCACCGGTGGGCGTTCCGGCGGGCGCGACGATGATCGCGGGACGACGGCGCCCGAGGGCGGCCAGACGCGCGGCGAGTTCGCCGAGCGCGGCGGCACCGTCGGCGCGGACGCAGGGCGCGTCGACCCCGGGAACCGTACGGTCCAGCAGAACCAGCGGCGTACCGGAACCCACGACCTCCCCGAGCATCGCCGAGCCACTGCCCGCCGAGCTGACCAGCAACCCGTCGATCCGCCGCCCGAGCAGGGTACGGATGTGGTCGTCCTGCTGCTCGGGACGCTCACCCGCGTTGCCGATGACCAGGCTGTATCCGAGGCGGCACGCCTCGTCCTCGACGGCGTCGGCCAGCTCGGTGAAGAACGGGTTGGTGAGATCACCGATGATCAGCCCGAGCGTGCCGGTACGCGCGGTACGCAGGGCGCGGGCGACAGTGTTGGGGCGATACCCCAAGGCATCCACGGCGGCGAGAACACGCTCCCGGGTCTCCGCGACGGGACTACGCCCATTGAGCACCCGCGAAACAGTGGCGACCGAAACCCCCGCCCGCTCGGCCACATCCTTGATGTTCGCCATACCTCCGCCGCCGCCCTCCGCACCCCTCCGCCGACCGCCTGTCGTGCGTGCTCGTGGGAGCGGTCGGCGGTGACCTGGGTGTAATCGTTTTCGTAGCTCTACGAAAACGATTACACGGCGGGTGTGTCAAGGGTCCGCGCGCATGGCGTGACTCACCCACCGCGCGCGGGCGGGGCACGTCAGGAGGCGAGGTGGCCTGGGCGGGGCGTTTCGAGGCCCGTCCCAGGTTTCCACGGGAGCGCCGACGACCGAGGCCGAGGCCGCCGGGACAGCCACCGCCCCGGTCTCCACCGGGGCGTACTGGGAAGCGAGGTTGCGAGGCAGGCGCCCTTCCGGGCGCCACCCGATCCCGACGAGGCACCTGGCGGGACCGACGCGCCTGTGCACGTCCGACGCCCGCGCCCCGGAGTACCTGACACGGCCCCAGCGTTACGGGCCCCAGTCGCCACGGGGCAGCAGGACCCCGAAGCCCGAGACGCCGTCCCACCAGTCAACTCGTCGGACCGCCACCTCGGAGCGTTCACGGCACCCCTGGCACCACGGGCTCCGCCCTCTGGCCTGCGCGAAGCCACCGAAGCCCCCAGGCGCCGACCGGTTCGCGGAGCCCGCACCCCGGGGCAACCGGCACAGCTCTCACCAGGCCCACCGCACACCGCGCCCCGGCGCACACCGCAGGCCACGCCCCGCCCGCCGACAGCCCACCGAAGCCCCACCCCAGTCGGCCTCGCCGCCCCGCCGCCCCTCAGCCTCTACCCCTCACCCCTCAAGGCTCACGATCATCTTCCCCGTGTTCTCGCCCCGCAGCATGCCCAGGAACGCCTCGACGCCGTTCTCGATGCCGGTGGCCGTGGTTTCGCGGTACGTCAGTTCGCCGGAGCGGATCCAGGCGGAGACCTCCTCGACGAACCGCGGGCGCAGCGCCGCGTGGTCGGAGACGAGCAGGCCCTGGATGCGCAGCCGCTTGCCGATGACCAGGGCGAGGTTGCGCGGGGCGGGGGTGGGCTCGGTGGCGTTGTACATCGAGATCATGCCGCAGACGGCGACGCGGCCGTGCACGTGGAGGGAGTCGATGGCGGCTTCGAGGTGTTCGCCGCCGACGTTGTCGAAGTAGACGTCGATGCCGTCGGGCGCGGCGGCCTTCAGCTGCTCGGTGACCGGGCCGTTCTTGTAGTTGAAGGCGGCGTCGAAGCCGTACTCCTCCGTCAGGAGCCGCACCTTCTCGTCGGAGCCGGCGGAGCCGATGACCCGGGAGGCACCCTTGAGCCGGGCGATCTGTCCGACCTGTCCGCCCACCGCGCCGGCCGCGCCGGAGACGAAGACGGCGTCGCCCTCCTTGAAGGACGCCACCTCCAGCAGACCGGCGTAGGCGGTCAGGCCGGGCATGCCGAGCACGCCGAGGTAGGCGGTCAGCGGGGCCAGCGACGCGTCGGCCTTCGCGGCGCGCGACGCGTCCAGCACCGCGTACTCCCGCCAGCCGAGGCCGTGCAGGACATGGTCGCCGACGGCGAACGACGCGTCGCGCGAGGCGATGACCTCGCCCACCGCGCCGCCGTCCATCGGCTCGTCCAGCCGGAACGGGGGCACGTAGGACTTGACGTCGTTCATCCGGCCGCGCATGTACGGGTCGACGGAGAAGTGCAGGTTACGGACGAGGATCTGCCCCTCACCGAGCTCGGGCACCGCGGTCTCGCGCAGCGCGAAGTCGTCCGGGGTGGGCCAGCCGTGGGGACGGGCGACGAGGTGCCAGGCGCGGCTGGTCGTGGGCAGTGCGGACATGGTGCGCTCCTCTTCATGTTTCAGGTGCTGAAACAATAATGAGCCTCGATATTTCACGGTGTCAAGCATCGCGCTATCCTTCTGTGCATGACTCCGCGCGCAGACCCCGTCACCAGCGAGGTCGTCGACCTCATCAGCACCGTCGTCGCCCGTTACCACGAGGAGTACGAGCACGCGGCGGCCGAGCACGCCCTCACGGGCGCGCAGGCGCGGGTGCTCCGTCTGCTGGCCACCGAGCCGCTGCCGATGCGGCGGATCGCCCGGTCGCTGAAGTGCGAGCCGTCCAACATCACGGGCATCGTGGACCGGCTGGAGTCCCGGGGCCTGGTCGAGCGCCGCCCCGACCCGGCCGACCGCCGCGTCAAGCTGGCCGCCCCGACCGAGGAGGGCCTGCGGACGGCCGAACAACTACGCGCCTCCCTGCACTTCGCGCGCGAACCCCTGGGCCGGCTGACCGCCGTCGAGCGCACCTTGCTCAAGGAACTCCTCCAGCGCATGCTCGGCCTCACCCCGGAGTGATCGGTTCCGTACGGCGACCGACCCGCGACCGCCGTACGGAATCGCCCCGGAAGGAACCCGGCGGGCACGCACGGGGCCGAGCCTCACGGGAACAGCCCCCGCACCGCCCCGTACCAGCGCATCCGCCGTACGGAGAGGCGCTCTTGACAGACCGTGCTGCTAACCTCTGGCGGGCCGACGTGAGACTGGCGCAGCAGTACGGAGGTCGCTCGCCCATGGACGATTCCGCCCCACCGCCCCACCTCCGGATCGCCGACGAGATCCGGCACCGCATCGCCGCGGGCGAGCTGGCGCCCGGAGCCCTGGTGCCGTCGAGCCGCCGGATCACACAGGAGTGGGGCGTGGCGATGGCGACCGCCACCCAGGTCCTCACCACGCTGCGCCAGGAGGGCCTGGTACGGGCCGTGCCGGGCGGAGGAACGGTGGTGGCCGAGCCACGCCGGGCCCCGTGGCCCGCACCTCCCCTGGCCGAACCGGATCCGGCGGTACCCCACGAGACGGTGCCCCACGAGCGCCGCGGCGACGATCCGGACCGCGACGAGGTGGTACGGGCCGCGGTCCGGATCGCCGACGCGGAGGGGCTGCGGGCGCTGTCGATGCGCCGGGTGGCGGTCGAGCTGGGGGTGCCGTCGATGGCGCTCTACCGGCATGTGGCGGACAAGGACGACCTGGTGCTGCTGATGGCGGACACCGTCTTCCGGGACGTCCGCCTCCCCGACCCCGCCCCGGGGCACTGGCGCGCCCGTATGGAGGCCGGCGCGCGGCTCCACTGGGAGCTGTACCAGCGGCACCCGTGGCTCGCGCACCACATGTCCGTCACCCGCCCGCAGCCGATGCCGCACGCGATGGCGCTCGTCGAGTGGACCATGGCGCGGGTCGAGGGCGCCGACCCGCTGACGCTGCTCCACATGGCCGTCACCCTGCTGAACCATGTCCGCGCCACGGCCGCCGGCTTCGAGGACGACCTGGAGGCGCAGCACGCGACGGGCATGGACCAGCGGCAGTGGATGGCGGAGGTCGAGCCCGTGTACGAGAACGTCCTGGCGTCCGGCGCTTTCCCGGTGTACGCGGGGATCGCCGGCGCCGACGACAACGCTCTCTCCCTGGAGGCCCTCTTCGAGTTCGGGCTGGCCCGGCTGCTGGACGGGATGGAGCTGCTCGTCGAGGGCCGCGCGGCCGGCTGAGCCGCGGCACGGTCCGTCCGTCCCGCACCATGTCCCTCATGGCTCCCACCACCGACGGCGACCCGACCGCGTCCGGCCTGCCCGGCCCCCTCGCCTTCCAACTCGTCCTGCTGCGCCGGATGGCCGACCACCAGCCCGGCCTCGTCGAGGACGCTCTGCGCGCGCTCGGCGTCTCCCGCGCCGATCTGCGCGAGGCCAACCGCCGCTGGCAGGCCCGGATGCACGCCCCGCGGGCCGGCGGCGTGCAGCCCTACCGGGCGCTGCTCGGCGCCCCCGAGACGGTCACCGCGCGGCGGATCGGCGATCTGGACTGCGAGGCGCTGGCCTGGCCCGTTCCCCTCTGGCCCGATCTGCGGTTCGAGGTGCTCACCGCGGGGCGCGGCACCGTCTGGAACGCCTGGCTCGTGCGCGCCCCCGGCGCCCCCTCCCCCGTCCTGCGCACGGCCGACGACCTCACTCCGTGGTCGTGCACGGTCGACGAGGCCGCCCGCGCGTTCGCCCCGGCCCGGCCCATGGAGGGCAGCGCCCCCACCCGCTGGCGTCTGGCCTGCACCGCGCCGGACACGGCGGGCGAACCCCGCTCCCTGGTACTGGAATTCACCTGGGGCCTGCTCCAGCGCCGCGTCGGCTGACCGTGTGCACCGTCCCCCGACCGGCCCCGCCCGGCGGGCAGCCCGCCCGCCGCGCCGTGACGATGGCCGGGAGCGGACACCAGCGGACGCGCCCGACCACCGGCATCCCCGGGGAGGAAACCTCCATGACCATAAGCCTCGCCCAACTGCGTCGCTGCTCGGCGGCGGTCGACCTCGGGGCGTTCCGGACCAGGGTGTACGTCAAGAACCAGGGTCTGGTCGTCGACGAGCCGACCGCCGCCGCCGTCAATGTCCGTACCGGGGCGCTGCTGGCGGTCGGCACGCAGGCCGCGGCGATGGACGGCCGCACACCGGACCACATCCGCGTGGTCCGTCCCGTCGCGGGCGGCACCGTCGTCGACATCGACATGGCCCAGCGGCTGCTGCGTCATCTGGTCGGCCAGAAGCTGCGCAAGGCGTGGCGGCGGCGTCCCACGATGCGGGCCGCGGTCTGCCAGCCGTACGGGAGTGAGCCGTTGTCCCAGCGGGCGGCGGTGGAGACGTTGAGCGGGCTGGGCGCGCGGCGCGTCGAACTGGTCGACACGCTGGTCGCGGCCGCGGTCGGCTGCGGGCTGCCGGTGGAGCAGCCCGAGGCGACCATGATCATGGTGTGCGGGGCGGGCACCACCCAGATAGCCGTGCTCTCCCTCGGGTCGATCGTCGCGGCCGAGACGGTCCCGGTCGGCGGCAACGCCATCGACCACGCCGTCGTCCAGCATCTGCGGCTGCATCACGAACTGATGCTGCCGGGCCAGTCCGTCCGTCCCCTGCACCTGCTGCTCTCCGGTACCGGGGAGCACGCCGTCGGCACGGCCCTGGTCCACGGCCGGGACATCGTCAGCGGTCTGGCCCGTTCCGTCGAGATAGACACCGCGCGGGTCCGCGAGGCCATCGCCACCCCGCTGACCGTGATCCTCGACGCCGTCGGCGCGGTGCTCCGCCGCTGCCCGCCCGATCTCGTCGCCGACCTCGGCGAACGCGGCGTCGTCCTCGCGGGCGGCAGCGCCCTGATCCCCGGCCTGAAACCGATGATCCACCGGGCGACCACCATGCCGGTACGCGTCGCCGACGAGCCCGACACCTGCGCCGTACGGGGTCTGGGCGCCATGATCGAGGGCAAGGTGGAACCCCTGCGCCTCGATCTGACGGCCGCGTAGCCGGGCCCCTCAGAGACCGCGGGTGTTCCAGGCCAGCACGGCGGGCCGCCCGTGCTCGGTGCCCAGCACGCCGATCGCGCCGGTCCCGAACGTGAACAGTGCCCCGGCGGCGGCCGGCAGCCCGAGCCTGCGGGCGGTGAGCACCCGGAGGAAGTGGGCGTGGGCCACCACCGCCACATCTCCCCCGTCGGCCGCGAGCGACGGCGCGAGCCGCGCCAGTACCCGGTCGGCACGTGCCCCGACCTGCTCGGGCGACTCCCCGGGATGCCCCTCGGGGCCGGGGACGACGCCGTCGGTGAACAGGAACCAGCCGGGCCGCTCCCGCTGGATGTCGTCCGTGGTGACGCCCTCGTACCCGCCGTAGTCCCACTCCCGCAGGTCGGGGTCGACGCGCGGCGCCGGGAGCCCGGCCAGGTCGGCGGTGCGCAGCGCCCGTGCCATCGGGCTGGCGTGGACCTGCCCGATCCTCCGGCCGGAGAGGAGCGGCCGCAGGCCGCGGGCCTGCTCCTCCCCCGTGGCGGTGAGCGGCAGATCGGTCCAGCTCGTGTGGCGTCCGGACCGGCTCCACTCGGTCTCGCCGTGCCGGATCAGCAGCAGGTCGCTCACTCGGTCCGGGCCTGCTCGGTCTGCTGGGCCTCGGCGACGGACGCCCGTACCTCGTCCATGTCCAGGGCCCGGGCCTGGCCGATGACGTCCTCCAGGGCGGCCTCGGGCAGCGCGCCGGGCTGCGCGAACACCGCGATGTTCTCGCGGACGATCATCAGCGTGGGGATCGACTGGATCTGGAAGGCCGCGGCCAGCTCGGGCTGTGCCTCGGTGTCGACCTTGGCGAAGACCAGGTCGTCGTGCTTGTCGGAGGACCGCTCGAAGACCGGCCCGAACTGCTTGCACGGCCCGCACCACTCGGCCCAGAAGTCGATGAGGACGAAATCGCTGCCGGAGACGATCTCGTCGAAGTTTTCCTTGGTGAGCTCGATGGTGCTCATGCTGTCCCTGCTTCCGGTCCGTTGCGGATGTCCGAGTGACCCCGGGAGCGGGAACGGGATCGTCGTGTCACGTATTCCGCGCACCAGGGCGTCCGCCACCCCTGCCCAGCTCACGCCGACCTAGACCTACCGGTTCGCGTGGGCCTCGCCACCCCGCTACCGGGTGGCGGCGGCCCGCCGGTCGCGGCGCTGCCGGAGATGGCCCACGACCGCCAGCGCCGCGACGACGACGGCCGTGCCGGCGAGCTGCTGCCGGCCGTCCGCGCTCGCCGCCATGACGGCGAAGACCCCGAGGATGGCGGCGAACGTGACCCAGGTCAGCCAGGGGAAGCACCACATGCGCACGGAGAGCAGTTCGGGTGCCTCGCGCTCCAGCCGGCGGCGCATTTTCAGCTGGGTGAGGCAAACGATGGCCCAGACGACCAGTCCGGAGCAGCCGGCGATGCTCAGCAGCCAGGCGAACACGGTGGTCGGCCAGATGATCCCGGCGATCACGGCGGCGAAGCCGAACAGGCAGGACGCCACCACGGCCGCCCCCGGCACGCCCTTGTTGACGCGGCTCAGGATCCGCGGGCCGTGGCCCCGGCTGACCAGGGAGTGCGCCATGCGCGAGGAGCCGTAGATGTTCGCGTTCATCGCGGAGAGCAGCGCCACCAGCACCACGATCTGCATGATCGTTCCTGCGCCGGGGATGCCGAGCCGGTCGAGGACGGTGACGTACGGGCCGTCGGTGGCGACCTTCGGGTTGTTCCACGGCACCAGGGTGACGACCACGGCCATGGAGCCGATGTAGAAGACGGCGATGCGCCAGACGGTGGTGCGGACGGCGCGGGCGACGTTGCGGCTCGGGTTGTCGGACTCCGCCGCCGCGATGGTGACGGTCTCCAGGCCCGCGAACCCGGAGATGGTGATCAGCAGTCCGGCGGCGAGCCCCCCGGCGCCGGTCGGGAAGAAACCGCCGTGGCCGGTGAGGTTGCTGGTGCCGGGCGCGTCACCGAACACCCCGAGGATGCCGAGCACGCCCAGCACCAGGAAGGCGACGATGGTGGCGACCTTGACGGCGGAGAACCAGAACTCGAACTCGCCGAAGTTCTTGACCGCGGTGAGGTTGCTGGCGCAGAAGAACACCATGAAGACCGCCACCCAGCCGTAGGCCGGGACGAACGGCAGCCAGGTGTGCATGATCGCGCCAGCCGCCGTGGCCTCGGCGGCCACACCGGCGCAGAGCATCAGCCAGTACATCCAGCCCGAGGTGGTCCCCGCCCAGGTCCCGAGCTCCTCCTCGGCGTGCACCGAGAACGACCCGGTGGAGGGGCGGGCCGCCGACATCTCACCGAGCATCCGCATGATCAGCATGACCAGCGCGCCGGTCCCCACGAAGAGGAGGACGATGGCCGGCCCGGCCGCGGCGATGCCGACCCCGGAGCCGACGAAGAGGCCGGCGCCGATGACGCCGCCGAGCGCGATCATCGACAGATGGCGCTGCTTGAGACCGTGCGAGAGCGCGGACTCACCGTCCCCCACGGTCTGCGGGGACTCCTGGGGTGGCCGGGTGATTGTCCGACTCATGGTCGTGCCTGTCCATTGATCTCGACGTTCGCGGAACCAGACGAGTGTGGTGGTCACCCGGCACAGATGACGTGAACGCCCGCCATTCGGACCTTTCCCTTACGTTCAGCGAGCGGGTTGACACGCGTAGAAGTCACTTTTCGGCGGAAACCGCTCGCGAAGCATCACTGACCACCCGTCAGGGCACGTGAGTCGTCCTGTCCCCACACGCCCACACGTCACGGCCGGCGTCCCGGGGCCCGAATCCTGGACCGGACAGGTGAAAGGGGGCCGCCGCGTGGTGCGGCGACCCCCTTTCGTACGCTCTCCCGGGTAGAAACGCTGTGGCGCCACTACCGGGCGGTGGGGCGGGTGGGACTCGAACCCACGGCCGACGGATTATGAGTCCGCTGCTCTAACCGGCTGAGCTACCGCCCCCGACACGGCGCGCCGCGCACATTTGTGCGCGCCGTCTGCCGCAGCATAGCCGCTCATACGATCTGTTGCCCGTGCGGGTCGGCGGCCGATGGGAGCGCATGCCCAAAAGCGCCCGTATCGCCGGGTATTCAAGGCGCCGGTGGGCGCAGCGACCGGAGGAGTGGCGCGCGGGGTGGCTCCACCGGGAGCGGACGGGGCGGCGCGGACGAGAAAAGCGGGGACGGAACGGCGGAAGAAAGCGGGCATGAAAAAAGGCCCCGGGCGGGGCCTTTTTCTTTCTGCTCCCCCGACTGGACTCGAACCAGTAACCCTCCGGTTAACAGCCGAATGCTCTGCCAATTGAGCTACAGGGGACTGCGCTCCCCCGACTGGACTCGAACCAGTAACCTGCCGGTTAACAGCCGGCTGCTCTGCCAATTGAGCTACAGGGGATTGCTCGGTGCCTCGAATGCTGCGCTGTCCGGGCTTCCGGACGGCGGGCGCTCGCTGCGACACATACATTAGCGCAAGCAGGGGGGTGCTCCGCCAATCGGTACCGCCCGGGACTGTTCCCGGGCCCGTACGGGCAGGCGTGCGGCACCGCTCCGCGACCCGGTACCGCACGGAACCGGGCGGGTTCGAACGGTTTCGGGACGCGGTGTGCGCGACTGCTGTGGCACGGGCCACAGGGCGTGCGCGGGCGGCGCCGAAGAAGAGGAAAGGGTGGAGCGATGCGCTACCGGCTCACGTTCGTCGCGGGACTGGCCATCGGGTACGTGCTGGGCACTCGGGCCGGCCGGGAGCGGTACGAGCAGCTGCGCGACGGGGCGCGGCGGATCGCGCGCAACCCCGCCGTGCGCAACACCGCCGAGTCCGCTGCGCTGGGCGGCCGGGAGGCGGCGACGAAGGCGTTCGACGCGGTGTCGGCGAGGTTCGGGGACCGGCTGCCGCCGTCCGTCGCCACCAAGGTCCGCTCGCTGCGCGAGCAGCGGGCCGCGGCCGACGACGACTGGGGCCCCAGCAACACCTGATGCGTCCCGTCCGCGGCTTCCCTCGGGCCCCGGGCACGCCAGTGTTCCCCACCCGCCCGCGCGGCAAACCCTGACGCGTGTGCCGTACGCCTCATGGGGCATCATCTGGGGCCATGGGGAAAGTCGCCGGATTGGACAGCTCGTCCGAGAGCACACGCATCGTCGTCTGCGACACCGACACGGGTGCCGTCGTCAGGCAGGGGTACGCGCCGCACCCCGTCGAAAAGGGTCCCGAGGTCGATCCTCAGGCATGGTTGATCTCGCTCGGCGACGCCGCGGGGAACGGCCTGCTCGAAGGCGTGGAGGCCATCGGGGTCTCCGCCCAGCAGCACGGACTGGTGCCGCTGGACGCCGAGGGCAACCTCGTACGGCCCGCGCTGGTGGGCAACGACAAACGCGCGCAGAGCGCGGCCGCCGACCTCGTGGACTCGCTGGGCGGGCGCAGCGCCTGGGCGCAGTCCGTCGGGGCGGTGCCGCAGGCGGCCCACCCGGTGACGAAGCTGCGCTGGCTCGCGCGCAACGAACCGGCGAACGCGGCCCGGATCGCGGAGGTCATGCAGCCGCACGACTGGCTGGCCTGGCAGCTGCTCGGTCGTCCCGCGCGGCGGACGACGGACCGGGGCGGGGCCTCGGCGACCGGTTTCTGGTCGGCGGCGACCGAGACGTACCGCGCCGACCTCGTGGAACTGGCCCTCGGGCACCAGGTGCGGCTTCCGGAGGTGCTGCGCCCCTACGGGACCGCCGGTTTCACGCCGGAGGGCCTGCTGATATCGGCCGGTACCGGCGAGACCATGGCGGCGGCCCTCGGGCTCGGTGTCGGGGTGGGCGACGCGGTGGTGTCGCTGGGCGCTTCGGGGTCGGTGTTCGCCATCCACCACGAGGCGCTGGCCGACCCGACGGGCACGATCACCTCGTTCGCCGACGCGACCGGGCGGCATCTGCCGGTGGTGCACCTCACCAACGCGATGCGGGTGCTGCGCGGCACGGCGGAGATGCTGGGCACGGACCTGGCGGGCCTGTCGGAGCTGGCGCTGGCGTCGTCCCCGGGCGCGCACGGCATGGTGATGCTGCCGTACCTGGAGGGCGAGCGGACGCCTCATCTGCCGCACACTGCCGGGTCGTTGCACGGGATGCGCCGGGAGAGCATGAAGCCGGAGCATCTGGCGCGGGCCGCGGTGGAGGGCATGCTGTGCGGGCTCGCGGACGCGCTGGACGTGCTGCGCGGCCGGGGGGTCCTGATCGGCCGGGTGTTCCTGCTGGGTGCGGCGGCGGAGCTGGCCGCCGTGCAGGCGGTGGCGCCCTCGGTGTTCGGCGCGCAGGTGGTGGTGCCGCAGCCGGCGGAGTACGCGGCGCTGGGCGCGGCGCGGCAGGCGGCATGGGCGCTGCGGGTGGCGCACGGCGCGCACACGGCGCCGGACGGCGGGGACGCCCGGTACGAGCCGCCGCGGTGGCCGTCGGCGGCCAGCCAGGTGTTCGAGGCGGGCGAGGAGCTGGCGGTCGGTCAGGCGGTGCGCCAGCAGTTCGCGGCGGTGCGTGACGAGGTGCATCCGGGGGCGTTCCAGCGGGAGGGGTGAGGCGGGGCGCTCAGTCCAGATAGCCGCGGAGCTGGTCGGCGAAGGCGTGGTCGCGGAGCTTGTTGAGGGTCTTGGACTCGATCTGGCGTATGCGTTCGCGGGTGACGCCGAAGATCCGGCCGATCTCCTCCAGGGTGCGCGGCCGGCCGTCGACCAGGCCGTAGCGGAGCTGGACGACCTTGCGTTCGCGTTCGCCGAGGGTGGACAGCACGGCGTCGAGGTGTTCACGCAGCAGCAGGAACGCGGCGGACTCGACGGGTGAGGCGGCGTCGCCGTCCTCGATGAGATCACCGAGCGCGACCTCGTCCTCCTCCCCCACGGGCGCGTACAGCGAGACCGGTTCCTGGGCCAGGCGCAGTACCTCGCGGACGCGTTCGGGGGTGAGGGAGAGCTGGTCGGCGACCTCTTCCGGGGTCGGTTCCTGGCCGCGTTCCTGGAGCATCCGGCGCTGGAGCCGCACCACGCGGTTGATCAGCTCGACGACGTGGACGGGGACGCGGATGGTGCGGGCCTGGTCGGCCAGGGCACGGGACATCGCCTGGCGTATCCACCAGGTGGCGTAGGTGGAGAACTTGTAGCCGCGGGCGTAGTCGAACTTCTCGACGGCGCGGATCAGCCCGAGGTTGCCCTCCTGGACGAGGTCGAGCATGGTCAGCCCGCGTCCGATGTAGCGCTTGGCGACGGAGACGACCAGGCGCAGGTTGGACTCGATCAGCCGGCGTTTGGCGATGCGTCCTTGGACGACCAGGGTGTCGAGGTCGACGGCGAGGCGGGAGGAGAGGTCGGGGGTGGTGGCGAGTTTCTCCTCGGCGAACAGGCCCGCCTCGACGCGGCGTGCCAGCTCGACCTCCTCGGCGGCGGTGAGCAGCGGGATGCGGCCGATCTCGCGGAGGTACTGGCGGAAGAGGTCCGAGGACGGGCCGCTCTCGGGGCGGGCCGCCGGCTCACGGGCGGGCGC